>ONRO01000407.1 GCA_900320235.1 uncultured Eubacteriales bacterium | reverse complement strand
TGAAAATTATTTCCGTCGATCTCAAAAACCGGAACTATCTGCGTAAAAACATAATCTCTTTCATCAATATCCTTTTTCGCAATAGCCTGTCTTGAAAAGGGATGTCCTTTAATCATTCTTTTTGCTGTTTCTCTTGTCATTTTTTCACATCCATTGCCTTACAGTTTTTTCAGCATTTCCTTGCTTTCTCTGTCAACTCTGAAGGAATCGCATATCTTTCGCACCGCTCTTTTCTGTGTTTCTCTGTCAAAGCCTGCGTCACGAAGATAAGGCAGAGTCTGAACGGGGAACCTGATATAACATTCAGCTGCTGTCCACGCAACCGCCATTGAGGAATAATATGCTTCCGTATTGATTTCACTAAGCAGGCTTAATGTGCCGTCAATATATTCATCATTCACAAAAAATCGCAGAAGCATTACTGCTGCAAACCGCTGTTCAAATTCTTTGTCTGAATAAGCATAGGGCTTTATAAATTCAAGGACAAGCGGAATATCCTTTTGCGGGAATTTCAATGTACAGCAAAAGCTGTCACAAACGCTCCAGTTATCTATCTCAGGGATAAAGCTGCGGATAAGCTCAAGTCTTTCCTGTGTGCTGAGCTTCAGATATCCTATGATCATTCCTCTGAGCATGGTTTCCTCAAAATATATATCCTCCTCATCAGACAAAGCTGATCTGCCCTTTTCTGCTGCAAGCTTTCTGGCCATCTTCCTCAGCACCGGCAATCTTATCCCGATGATATTATCCGCTCCCGGAATCAGCGATGACGAAAAATCGCTGTATTTTCTGTCATTCATTCCGCAGAGCATCTGTCTTGTTTCCTTGTCCATCTTGTCACCGCCGCAATTTTATTTTCTTTTCATTCCTGTCCGGACTTGTATTTCCTGATCAGATCTGTTATGCCTTTTCCATAGCGCCGTATCTTTTCTTCTCCGAATCCGCTTATCCGGCGCAGCTGTTCTGTACTTTCAGGCTTTTGGGCTGACAGTTCCCTCAGCATAGTTTCGCTGGTTATCGCATAATAAGGTACTCCTGCAAACAAAGCAAGCCTCTTGCAATGCTCCTTGAGTTTACTGTAAAGTATCTCGTCGTATTCCGCAGCCTCACCGATATGTCCTGTTAACACTGATGTATCCTTACGGCAAATGCTGCAATTCCGGCAGTCATTTTTCACATTCTCGCCAAAATAATTAAGAATACGCTTCCTCAGACAGGTATGCTTTGATGTTGAATAAAATATCATATGTTCAAGACAGGCAAGCTCTGCTTTGATATATTCCTCCCTCTGCTGAGGACTCAGAGGATCATTTTCAGGTATCTTTTCTATCATATAGCGGTTCAGTCCGACATCTTTTTTTGAATACATAAGAATACATTCAGCCGCTTCTCCGTCACGTCCTGCACGTCCTGCCTGCTGATAATAATCCTCTATTCTTGAAGGCATGTCAAGATGTATTACAAAGCGTACATCCGGCTTATCTATTCCCATTCCGAACGCACTTGTCGCTGCTATTACATTTATCCTGTCATAAATGAATTCTTCCTGCACTCTTTTTCTGTCATCATCGCTCATCCCGGCATGATAGGCGCATACCCGGCATTTTTCATTGCTCAGTACAGAGGCAGCATATTCTGTTTCTTTCCTTGTCAGGCAGTATATTATTCCGCTCTGACCGGGATGAAGCTTCAGATATTCCCGTATACGGCATATTTTGTCAAAGGGCTGTTCGACAGAAAGATACAGATTTGGTCTGTCAAAACCGCCTGTATATTTCACCGGAGAATTCAGTCCAAGCTTCGAGATAATATCCTTTTTTACCGCCCGGGTTGCTGTTGCGGTAAACGCTGCGACAGGCGGTCTTTTTTTCAGCTTTGCAACGAATTCGCTGATCCCCAGATATGCCGGGCGGAAATCCTGTCCCCATTGTGAAACACAATGGGCTTCATCGACCGCCACAAGAGAAATATCCGAATTCATTGCAAAACTCAGAAAGCTTTGTGTATCAAGCCTTTCGGGAGCAACATAGATGATTTTATACATACCCTTTGCAGCATTTTCTGTTGCAAGCGCAAGCTGGCGCGGCGTCAGTGAACTGTTAAGGTAGGCTGCCCTTACTCCCATTTCTATAAGTGATCTGACCTGATCCTGCATAAGCGAGATCAGCGGTGATATGACAAGCGTTATCCCGTCGGATGCAAGCGCCGGCAGCTGATAGCAAAGCGATTTTCCTGCACCCGTAGGCATTACCGCAGAAACATCACGTCCCGATAGGATATTACGCACTATTTTTTCCTGACCGGGACGAAAGCTGTCATATCCGAAATATTGTTTAAGCAATTCATAAATATCTTTCAAATCAGTTTCCCAAGCTCCTCATCAGAAAGCCTTCTGTAAAGACTAACATCTGTTTTCTTTATCAGCTGCAAGGCATTTTCGTCAATAAGTCTTTGCTTATCACTTCTTGCAAGCTTTTTGATCCTGTATTCAAGCTTTGACGCTGTTGAACGGTCTTTACTTTCCCAGACTGCCTCAAGACTGACTGCCCGGCGTGAGCGTGTATATTTTGCACACCGGACTGTTCTGCCGAAATGCTGACTCATTCGCTTTGCCACATCGGCTGCTATTCCGGTATAAAGACTGTTATCCCCGCAGCGCAGAATATATGTGAAATACATATTATTCTTTTCCCGGCTTTTTTCCGGTCATCACTTCATGCTCACGAAGGATCTCGGAATACAGCTGTGCTCCGCTCCAGGAGGCATTTGTCGGTGTTATCACAGCCTTCAGTACATCCTTGGAAAAACCTGTTTTCCTCATTGCCGCAAGCAGCTTGTCAATATCAGAATTCAGAAAGCCTCCCATTACAAGAAGCTTTCCGGATTTCTCAGCTTTTTCTTCGACCGGCAAGCCTTCATCTGTCAGACCTGCAAGATATCCCACAGGAAGGTCAGCGCTTTCCGGCTCAACATTTTTTACGGTGAATTTCAGCGGAAGAAGCACCCTTCTGACCTTCGGCAGCTCATCCTCTGAAAAATTATATAATAATACTGTTTTTTTCATTTTTCACACCTGTATCAGGTATCGCTGTCAAGCTTGAGCACAGCCATGAACGCCTCCTGCGGCACTTCGACGGAACCAAGCTGACGCATACGCTTTTTACCTTCCTTCTGCTTTTCGAGCAGCTTTTTCTTTCTTGTGATATCACCGCCGTAGCATTTTGCAAGCACATCCTTGCGCATTGCCTTGACAGTTTCTCTTGCGATGATCTTTCCGCCGATACATGCCTGTATCGGTACCTCAAACAGCTGACGCGGAATCTTTTCCTTGAGCTTTTCAGCCATTTTTCTTGCCCGGGGATATGCCTTATCCGCGTGGATGATAAACGAAAGCGCATCTACAACTTCGCCGTTGAGCATAATATCCAGCTTGACAAGCTTTGACTGGGCATAGCCCGAAAGCTCATAGTCAAAGGAAGCATAGCCCCTCGTGCGTGATTTCAGGGTATCAAAGAAATCATATATTATCTCTGCAAGCGGCAGTTCATAATGTATATCGACTCTGTCCGCATCAATATATGTCATATCCTTGAAAATACCTCTTCTGTCCTGACAGAGCTCCATGATATTTCCAACATATTCACTCGGTGAATATATATGTGCCTGTGTCATTGGTTCCTCAGCCATTGCTATTATTCCGGTATCAGGATAATTTGTCGGATTGTCAATCATTTCAACTGTACCGTCAGTTTTGGTTATTCTGTAAATAACGCTGGGGGCAGTCGTGATAAGATCAAGGTTATATTCTCTTTCCAGTCTTTCCTGTATGATCTCCATATGAAGAAGTCCGAGGAAGCCGCAGCGGAAACCGAAACCGAGTGCGACAGATGTCTCAGGTTCAAATGACAGTGATGCATCGTTCAGCTCAAGCTTTTCGAGAGCATCACGAAGGTCGCCGTATTTTGCGCCGTCTGCGGGATAAATACCGCAGAATACCATAGGCTGAACCTGACGATAACCCGGAAGCGGTTCTGAGGCTGGTCTTTCTGCAATTGTAACCGTATCACCAACACGGGCATCGCTTACTGTTTTGATCGAAGCGGCAATATAGCCGACCTCTCCGGCATAAAGAGCCTCTGTTGGCTCAAGCGTTGTTGCACGCATGAAGCCAAGTTCAACAACCGTGAATTCCGAGCCGGTTGCCATTAGCCTGATAGTATCTCCGACATGCAGCTGACCTTCTTTAAGACGAACATATATTATTACGCCCTTGTAGCTGTCGTAGTATGAATCAAAGATCAGAGCCTGAAGCGGCTTGTCGCTGTCACCCTGCGGCGGAGGAATAAGACTGACGATCTGTTCCATGACATCGTGTATATTTATTCCGACCTTTGCGGAAATGCAGGGCGCATCCTCAGCCGGAAGTCCTATTACATCTTCGATTTCCTTTTTCACCCTGTCCGGATCTGCGCTCGGGAGGTCAATTTTATTTATTACCGGAACGATCTCAAGACCTGCATCAAGTGCAAGATATGTATTTGCAAGAGTCTGAGCCTCAATACCCTGAGAGCTGTCAACAACAAGAACAGCTCCCTCACAAGCCGCAAGAGAACGTGAGACCTCATAGTTAAAGTCAACATGACCGGGGGTATCTATCAGATTAAAGATATATTCCTCGCCGTCATCAGCCTTATAAAGCAGTGTTACTGCATGGGCCTTGATAGTTATTCCTCTTTCTCTTTCGAGGTCCATATTATCAAGCAGCTGATTTTCCATATCCCTGATGGCGACACTCTGAGTCTGCTCAAGTATTCTGTCGGCAAGGGTTGATTTACCGTGGTCAATATGCGCTATTATACTGAAATTTCTGATTTTATCTCTGTCAAAAGCCATTTTTTCACCTTTTCTGTAAATTATTGTTTTCTGATGTCAGCATTTTCAGACATTTTCCGGATACTCTGAAATATTCAGTGTTTCCATTAACTTAATATACATAGTTAGTATATCATATTTTCAACTTTTTTGAAATGATTATTTGAAAAATAATCGCCGGG
>ONRO01000403.1 GCA_900320235.1 uncultured Eubacteriales bacterium | reverse complement strand
TTTTACTCCGGCACCGCCCGGCTTTTTGAGCCTGAACTGCTGATATTCTTTCTGCCTAAAAACACCCAGAATTATTTTACACGAACCGGCGTGCCGCCGGTGGCGCGATTCACGGCTTTTATTACCTGAAAAAGTTTTACTCCGCACCGTACTGCTTTTTTGCCTGAACTGCTGATATTAATTGCTGCTTCAAAACTCCCGGAATCATTCTGCACAAACATCATTATTTATTATCCGGATACGTTTTGAACCGGTCAGATGAGGGAATATATGAGAAAAAAACTATTCATCAAAAACGTAATGATAATGTCCTTTTCAGCTTTACTGATACGCTGTATCGGTATGTTATTTGCAGTAAAAACTGCCGGAATAATGGGGGCTGAAATGCTCGGAAGATTCAGACTGGTACTATGCGTCTATGCTCTGTTTCTTCTGACATCCACATCCGGAACAGGTATTACTGTGACAAGAATTGCCGGTGATCTCTTTGCCTGCAGAAAAGATGCTCAGGCCTGCTTTGTCCGTGACAGGGCAGCCGGCTTTTCCTTTCTTCTCGGAACTGCAGCAGGACTGCTTATGCTTTGCACTTCTTTTTTTCTGCCCGGAGATCTCTTCAGCGGCGGCGCTGCAAATGCTGTCAGAATACTTGCCCTTTCCCTTCCGTTTGCAGCCTTCTCATCGTCAATGAGGGGATATTTCACTGCAAAAAGAAAAATCCTCCGTAATTCAATCGAACAGCTTATTGAACAGCTTGCGGAAATAGCCGTTTTTCTTTTTATCTGTCCTTATTCATACAAACTCGGCATTTCACCTCTTTTTTGTGCCGCTGCTGCAACCTGCTGTGCAGAGATCATTTCCTTTTTTTACAGCGCAGCACTCCTTTTCATTGATAAAAGAAATAACCTCAGACCTGTAAAAATGCAAGGACTTTTTTCTGCTGCACTTCCTGTTCTCCTTCCCTGTACTGCAAGCTCCACTCTGAGAAGTGCCCTGTCGCTTATCGAAAACTGTCTTATTCCGGCTGGTCTGATCAGGGCTGCATCTCATGGCGGTCAGGCAATGGCAGATTACGGGATCATAAGCGGGATGGCTCTTCCATGGATAATGTTCCCGTCAGTTTTTATTATACCGGCTTCTCAGCTTATTGTCCCCGAAATGTCCGGCGCAAGAAAGCTCGGTCAGAAAAACAGTATTGCACATATGTCACACAGGCTTATCAGAGCCGCTTTGATTTACTCTTTGATCGCAATGCTGCCGTTTCTTATTTTTCCGTATGAGCTTGCCGGACTTTTGGGTTATCCGCAACGGGCAGGCTTTTTTATGCGTGTACTTGCACTGCTGATTCCGCTGTCTTTTCTCGACAGTATCGCCGATGGCATGCTCAAAGGACTTGACTGTCAGAAAAGCTATTTCCGGATTAATATGATAGAATCTGTTCTGAGAATTATTATGGCGCTGACGCTTGTTCCGCTTTTCGGTGCGGCAGGTGCAGCAGCGCTCATTCTTTTAGGTGAGCTTGTAAATGTAACTCTGAGCATGTGGAAGCTTCTCAGCGTGTGCAGGATCAGCACTCCCTGTCCGGCGAAATAACACCGCTATCAGTACTTGTTTATGCTGACTGCATATCATTATTCCACTGATATTTCACATACTGCTCCTTTGAAAAGCCGTTCTGAATAAAGCTCATAGAATGCAGGATAATACGGTTGCATTAAAATAACAAAAGATTTTCTTATAAAGATTTATTTTATTATTATTATCCTGCGTTTCGTAATCTTCCATAATTTATTCAATAAAAAATAATAAAATTTCGATAAAACAGTTGCAATTTTGGATTTATTTGTGTAAAATGTATATAGGGATATTAATACTGTGTCATTTTGCACAATTAAGCAGTATTCTATAATAATCGGAACTAAATAATATTATTACTATAACAAAGTGAGGGAACAAAAAATGTCTAACAGATTGTTTCAGGGTGTTATCCATCAGATGAAGGACGCAATCGACAGAACTATCGGCGTTATCGATGAAACTTCAGTTGTCATTGCCTGCAGTGAGCTTGGCAAGATTGGTGAGGTCAATGAGCATATCACTTCGGAAATGCTTACCTCTGCTGCACCCTTCGTTCTTAACGGATATACATATAAGTCCTTTGGCAGCAAACCAAGAAGCGAATATGCTGTTTTTGTTGCCGGAAATGACTATGCTGCTCAGAAATATGCAGCTATTCTTTCGATTTCTCTCGGAAGCATCAAGCAGTATTATGATGAAAAATATGACAGAGGAAACTTTATTAAAAATGTTATCCTCGATAATATCCTGCCCGGTGATATCTACCTTAAGGCAAGAGAGCTTAAATTCAACTCCGATGTCACAAGAGTCTGCATGCTTATTAAAATTGCTGCAAAAACTGATATTTCGGCTTATGATGTTATTCAGAATCTCTTCCCTGACAAGGCTAAGGATTTTGTTATCAATATCAATGAAACTGATATCGCTCTTGTCAAGGAAATCAAACAGGATATCGATTCAAAGGATCTTGAAAAACTTGCAAGCTCAATTGTCGATACACTTTCCGGGGAATTCTATACTCACTGCGTAATCGGTATCGGTACTCCTGTGACAGGTATCAAGGATCTTGCACGTTCCTTCAAGGAAGCTCAGGTCGCTCTTGAAGTCGGAAAGGTATTTGATACAGAACGCTCTATCGTAAGCTATGATAAACTCGGTATTGCAAGACTTATCTATCAGCTCCCGACAACACTCTGCGATATGTTCCTTAAGGAAGTGTTCAAAAGAGGCTCTATCGAATCTCTCGATCAGGAAACTCTCTTTACAATACAGCGTTTCTTTGAAAACAACCTCAACGTTTCCGAAACTTCAAGAAAACTTTTTGTCCACAGAAACACCCTCGTTTACAGACTTGAAAAAATCAAAAAGCTTACAGGTCTTGATCTGAGAGAATTTGAAGATGCTATCATATTCAAGGTAGCTCTTATGGTCAAAAAGTATCTTTCCTCTAACCCGATTAAATACTGATAATTTATCCACATCTGCGTCCGCCGGAAAAAGGCGGACGCTTTTTTATTAACTATGTGCATAAACATCGAAGAAGCTACTGTCATGGCTTTAATTTTGTTAAAATCTTTAAATTTATTGTTTTTATTTGACGAAGCAAAGAATATATTATATAATTAAAATGTATGCAGAATTGACGCAATACAGCTTATTCCCGTTATCAGGAATAATGCTTTTGCGGCAAATGAAAAAAAGAGCATTAAAGGAAGCGTTATCTTATGATACATCTGAAAAATGTTTCAAAGGTTTATTCCAACGGAACTGAAGCCTTGAAAAATATCAGCCTTGATATCGAACAGGGTGAATTCGTTTTTATCGTCGGCTCCTCGGGTGCAGGTAAAAGTACTTTTCTTAAACTGCTCATTCATGAGGAAACTCCTACTTTCGGTAAAATTGAAGTAAACGGCTATAATCTTATGAAAATCAAAAGAAACAAGGTCCCCTATCTTCGCAGAACAATGGGAATTGTTTTTCAGGATTTCAGACTGATTGATAAAATGAATGTATATGACAATATTGCTTTTGCTATGAGAGCTATCGGTGCGCCTGAAAGATTGATCCGCAAGCGCGTTAAAAGCGTAATATCAGTTGTCGGACTTGATGGCAAAGAAAAATGCCGACCGAATGAGCTTTCGGGCGGCGAACAGCAGCGTGTAAGCCTTGCAAGAGCTCTGGTCAATAAACCGGGTCTTCTTATTGCAGACGAACCGACCGGTAATATCGACCCGAAAATGTCATTCGAGATCATGAAACGCCTTATCGATATAAATAAAGCCGGCACGACCGTCATAGTCGTTACACATGAGCATGAACTTGTCCGTGCATTCGGCGGCAGAGTTATTATTATCGACAGCGGAGAAATAACTGAAGATAAAAAAATTTCAGGTACTGATACTATCAGCCAGGAATTCACCGATATTTCCGATAATCCTGTCCCCTCTGATTCTACTCAGCAGAACAATACCAACAATAATGAGGAGGCGGATAAATAATGAAATTTAACAGCAGCGGCTACCTTGTAAAAGAAGGTCTTAAAAATATCTGGACAAACCGTATGATGTCTCTTGCTTCAATAATTGTCCTTGTTTCATGTCTTATTATTACAGGTGCGGCGATACTTGTTTCTATTAATGTCACAAGCCTTATTTCAAGCATAGGTGAGGATAATCAGGTAAATGTTTTTCTTGAATATGAAATGTCCGATATTGATGCTATAAAGCTTGGTTCAACAATCAAGAAAATTGATAATGTCGTCGATTGTCAGTATTACTCAAAGGACGATGCTATTAAGGAATATAAGGAAAAACTCGGTAATCTTTATGACAGTATGCAGGGCGAAGACAATCCGCTCGGAAATGTTTACAAGGTTCGTCTCGGCGATCTTTCTGATTATAAGAAGACTATCACAGAAATAAAAGCTGTTGAAGGCGTCGCTTCCGTCAGTGACAGAGGCGATATCGCAAGAACACTTACCAAGCTTAATTATTTCGTTTCAATTGTCGGCTCCTGGATAGTTCTTATCCTCGGCGTTGTAACACTGTTCATCATATCTAATACTATTAAAATGACAATGTATTCACGTCGGTTTGAGATCAGTATAATGAAATCTGTCGGTGCGACAAATACCTTTGTCCGTATACCTTTCATTATCGAGGCAATGGCAATCGGTCTTATTTCCGGTCTTATCGCCTCACTTGCACTGATCTCCGTATATAACCCGATCAGGGAAACCGCCGGAAAAATGATTACTCTTGTCGGTACGTCAACTATTCCGATCAGTGAAATCTGGCTTAATATCCTTCTTGGCTTCTCTGGTGCCGGAATTCTGATCGGTGCTCTCGGTGGCTTTATCTCAATTTCAAAATATCTGCGCAAGGAAGGAGGAGAGATCCTTGGCTGGTAAATACAGAATCAAAAGATGTCTTTGTATTTTTACTGCCTTGCTTACTGCTGCAATGATGCTGATGCCTACTGCTCTGGCTTTCGATGAATCAGAAAATCAGGCCCAGCATTCCCAGCTTGAACAGGACAACAAAAAAATGCAGGATGAGCTCAGATCAACTAATATGAGCATTGCCGAAAAGGAAGCGTACAGCAAAAAGCTCCAGAAACAGATCTCTGAATACTCCAAAAAAATTCAGCAGAGCAATTCAAAAATCAAAGAGCTTAATAAACAGATAAACGAAAAACAGGCTCTTATTGATGACAAATTGCTTCAGATCAAGGACAGGCTCGATATCCTGCGAAAAAGACTCCGTTCAATATATACTGCCGGAGATATCTCTTCACTTGAGATCATTCTTCAGGCAAAGGATTTCAATGACTATGTTGACAAAATGGAGCTTGTTCAAAGCATTTCTGAATATGACAACAAGCTTATCAAAGAGCTTCAGGACAAAATGGCTGTGATCAGCAACGATCAGCAGAAACTCAAAGATGCCAAGTCCAAAATTGAAACCGAAAAACAACAGCTCGAATCCAGTAAGAAAAAGATCAATGAGCTTTCAAAGTATAATCAGAAGCTTATCGAAGACCTCAAAAAGCAGAAAAACGAAAAAGAGGATTCTATCAAGGAAAACCAGCAGAGACAGCGTGAGCTTGAAAATGCACTCGCCCACTACAATGCTGAAAAAGCAGCCAGGATGAAAGCAGAACGTATTGCCCAGCAGGCTGCAAACAAGGCTAAGAATAACAGAACAAACTCAAATAAAACAAATAATTCAAATAACAATTCAAATAAAAACTCAAATAAGAATTCAGACAATAACTCAAACAACAAGACTAATAATAATAACTCAGCCAACAATTCAGATGTCAGCAATGAAAACAATGACAATAATATTACAGATATCAACAACAACGGCAATGAAAACAATGACAATAATATTACAGATATCAACAACA
>ONRO01000036.1 GCA_900320235.1 uncultured Eubacteriales bacterium | reverse complement strand
TCAAAAAGCCGGGCGGTGCCGGAGTAAAACTTTTTCAGGCTATATTAGCCGTGAATCGCGACCCCGGCGGCACGCCGGCCGCTGCCGGCCGGGATAAATTGATTGACAAGGGACAATTTATGTTATAAAATGAATATTGTAGTGTTCAGAAATTAAAACTCCGGGTTCGGATGTGTTTCAGACAATGGGGTTTTTCAGATATATAAAAAAGAACAGGAGAATAATTATGGTTACTTTTGAAGCAGAAATCAATAATAAGAAGGTAAAGCTTTATTCAAATGCTCCGCTTAAAAATGCAGCGGCTTCACTTCTTCGTACACTGAATCAGCTCAGCGAGCAGACAAATATTTTCAGCCCGAATTTTGCGCTGAATTATGGCTGGGCAAGATATTATCTCAGCAAGAGAAAGGATAAAAACGCTGTTTACTATGTTATCCAGACAGCAGATTATCAGAATGATCCGATGAATCTCAGGACCGATGACTGTACAACACCTCTTATCGTTCAGAATATGCAGGTCGATACAAATGTAAAGGCAAAGGTAAGAGAGCCGGAGCCGACACTTTTCTGCGATACTATCCTTGTTCTCAAGGAAGCAATAAACGCCCAGGATGTATATATGAACCGTTCAGAGGCAACAAAGAACGGTGATTCAGGCTGGTATTTCGGTCTTCTCAATGATGAGAACGAGGGCAAGCATGATACAGATGAGCTTGTTAATATGCCGTCATACGAGCTTATGAAATTCAGAGGCGAGGCACTCAGAGTTCTGCAGATGCCTGTGGGAACAGTAGCGGTTTTCCATGAGAATACAATGACAGCACTTGTTGACAAGGATGATAATCCCCTTGATTTCACAACAGCTGACGACAGAAAACGTGCTATTGCCCAGAGAAAGGCAGCAGAAGCTGCTGAGGGCGAAAACAATGAAGAAAAAAGCGGAGAATAATATATGTATAAGCTTTTGAAAAAGCAGGGAAGTGCAAGGCGGGGCGAAATAATTACTCCCCACGGCACAATACAGACACCGGCTTTTATGAATGTTGCAACCTGCGGCGCCATAAAGGGTGCAGTTTCTGCTCTTGACCTGAGAGAACTGCGCTGTCAGGTTCAGCTTTGCAATACCTATCATCTGCATCTGCGTCCCGGCGATGAAAATGTAAAAAAACTCGGCGGTCTGCATGAGTTTACAAGATGGCAGGGTCCTATCCTGACGGACAGCGGAGGATTTCAGGTTTTTTCACTTGCAAAGCTGCGCAATATCAGGGAAGAGGGCGTAACCTTCGCTTCTCATATCGACGGACACAGGATCTTTATGGGACCGGAGGAAAGCATGACGATACAGTCAAATCTCGGTTCTACGATAGCTATGGCTTTTGATGAATGTATCGAAAATCCGGCAGAATATGAATATACAAAACGTTCATGCGACAGAACATACAGATGGCTTTGCCGATGCAAAAAGAAAATGGATGAGCTGAATTCTCTTGAGGATACGATCAATCCGAAGCAGTTCTTATTCGGAATCAATCAGGGTTCGACCTATGATGATATCCGCATAGACCATATGAAGAGGATAAGAGAGCTTGATCTTGACGGCTATGCTGTCGGTGGACTTGCAGTCGGGGAAAGCGCACAGGAGATGTATCATATACTTGATGTTGTAGAGGAGCATATGCCTGAGGACAAGCCGAGGTATCTTATGGGTGTCGGAACACCAGTAAATATTATCGAAGCAGTTCACAGGGGAATAGATATGTTCGATTGTGTCATGCCTACAAGAAATGCAAGACATGCAAATGTATTCACATGGTCAGGCAGACGTAATATGCTGAATGAAAAATATTCACTTGATACAGAACCCCTTGATACAGAATGTGATTGTCCCGTGTGCAGGAATTACACAAGAGCATATATCAGACATCTTTTCAAAAGCGGAGAAATGCTTGCAATGCGACTGTGCGTAATGCATAATGTATATTTTTACAATACTCTGCTTATGCGTATCAGGGAAGAAATTGAAAATGATACATTCGGGGATTTCTATAATAAATACAGGGATATTCTTGATAAACGAATTTAAAATATAAAGCGTACAAGCTGCTTCTGGTTTTTTTCAGAGGAAACAGCGGTACATAAATATCTGAATCGCAAAAAAGCCGCCTGTGCTCACTCAGTCTGTTTTGAGAAAAAGAAAGCAAGGCGGCTTTCGTATTTTCCAGCTCTGAGAGGGAACAATGCCGTCAACTTAACAAAATCTGAAGTTTTGCCTGATGTTACACAGACTGCTGATGTGAGTGCAGCTCCTGCGTCTGCCGGAGGTGGTCATTAATAG
>ONRO01000401.1 GCA_900320235.1 uncultured Eubacteriales bacterium | reverse complement strand
GTATAGCGGTTCTGGCAAAGCCTATATTTTTGCAGAAGTATCCTATTGTCAGAAGGTTTATCTCCTCAGGCTCAAAAATCTGACCATACTTGACACATACCGGTGTTGCCGCCGCGGTCCAGTGGGTTGAGATTTTTTTGGAGAAATGGTAGAATAAAGGAAAGGAGGGATCAGAATGAGAATGTTGTTTGAGATAGATTTGAAAAATTATGAGGCGGACGGAAGGGTTTTTTCAAGACCATCGGTTCGTGGAATAGTTATAAGAGATAATAAGCTTGCAATGATATACAGTAAAAAATACAAATACTATAAATTTCCCGGAGGTGGTATCAGTTCAGGGGAAACACATCTTGAAACTCTTTGCCGCGAGATGAAGGAAGAAGGCGGCTTTGAAGTGATAGTGCCGACTGTTCGGGAATTCGGCTATGTCCACAGGATACAAAAGGACGATACAGAAGGTATCTTTATTCAGGATAACTACTACTATTTCTGTGAGATCGGTGACAGCCTGTGCAAACAGGAACTGGATGATTATGAGAGCTTTGAGGAGTTTACACCGGAATGGGTATCTCCCCATGAGGTGCTTCTTGCAAACCGCTTATGCTGTGCGGATTTGTCAGATTCTGGATCTGGTCCGGATCCTGTGATGACTGAGCGTGAATGTCTTGTGATAAAAACACTGGAAGCTGAAGGATATCTTGAAATTGACAAAGGGTGAATCAATATGATATTGAAGAAAAATGATATATTTGAAGCTGAGATCATTGACTATACTTCGGAGGGCAGCGGTATTTGCCGCATAGAAGGTATTGCAGTATTTGTGCCTGATACGGCTGTCGGTGACAGGGCAGAGATCAGGATAGTTAAAACAGCAAAAAATTATGCTTTCGGCAGGCTTGAAAAAATTATAAGCCCCTCAGCAGAAAGATGTCAGCCGGATTGCGGGATATTCAGAAAATGCGGCGGATGTACATTCAGACATATAAGTTATGATGCAGAGCTTGACTTCAAGCAGAAACGTGTGACCGATGCGCTTACAAGAATAGGCGGTGTGAAAAAAGATCTTATTACAGGTATAGTTGGTTCAGATAAGATAAGCGGCTACCGCAATAAGGCGCAGCTTCCGCTGTGTAATGATCCTGACGGCAGGATCAGAGCAGGATTTTTTGCACCGAGAAGCCACAGGGTTATCCCTCTGACAGAATGTGCATTGCAGACACCTGTATTCAACCGCGCAGCAGAGATTTTTCTTGAATGGGCGAACAGCCGAAGCCTCAGCGTCTATGACGAAAGGGAACACAAGGGTGTTCTGAGACATCTGTATCTGCGAAGTGCAGAAAAAACGGGTGAGCTGATGGTCTGTGTTGTTGCAAATGCAGACAGTCTTCCGGGAGAAGATGAACTTGTCGGAATGCTGAGAGAGTCACTTCCCGGATTGAAAACGGTTGTTCTGAATATCAATAAGGACAAGACAAATGTTATTGTCGGAAAAAAATGCCGCTCGCTCTGGGGAGAGGGTTATATCACAGATGAATTATGCGGACACAGCTTCCGGATATCACCCCTATCCTTCTATCAGGTGAACCGTGACCAGGCGGAAAGACTGTACGGTATTGCAGGAGAGCTTGCCGGTATCAGTAAGCATGAGACTCTCATTGATATGTACTGCGGTACGGGTACAATCGGACTTTCAATGGCTTCAAAGGTAAAAAAGCTTATTGGTGTGGAGATAATACCGCAGGCTGTGGAGGATGCAAAGAAAAATGCTGCTGCAAACGGCATTACAAATGCAGAATTTATTTGTGCAGATGCAGCGGTTGCGGCAGCACAGCTCAGGGCAGATGAAATAAAGGCTGACTGTATTGTACTTGACCCGCCGAGAAAAGGCTGTTCTGCAGAGCTGATAGAAACCGTTGTCAGTATGTCGCCGAAGAGGATAGTATATGTATCCTGCGACCCTGCAACACTTGCAAGGGATATCAGTATCTTTACAAAACATGATTACAATGTACAGAAAGCAGTACCGGTCGATATGTTTCCGAGAACTGCTCATGT
>ONRO01000326.1 GCA_900320235.1 uncultured Eubacteriales bacterium | reverse complement strand
GTCAAGAATTAATAAAGAAGGAGAAGCAGCCATGGTAAAACAAAGAAAAAAGAGGGTCAATCGTTTTACGATATTACTGATTGCTCTTATAGTTTTTATGTGTGCAGTTATTGCTGCTGTGGCTGCGATACTACCGGCACTTCAGAGGCAGCGTGCAAACGATTTCAGACCTGCAAAGCCTGAGATCGGTATTATCGAAAACGATTCAGAGCCTGAGAAAACCTCAGAAAATGAGCTTGTATTTTCAAGAAACGAAAACGGACGATATGAGCTTGAAAAGAAAGTTCAGATCACAAGTACAAAAAACAGTGAGTATATCAAAGTTATGCTTTTGCCTCAATGGTATGATTCAGACGGAAGATTATGCGGCGGTCTGGGAGATATCAGTGATTTCGGAAAAGCCGCCGGACCAGATGCAGAAACACAAACACAGACGTATTTCAGCAGCAGTAATCCATCGTTTGATATTCTCACCCTGCATTTGCCAGACGACTGGGATAAATACTGGCAATATGATAATTCCACCGGTTTTTATCATTATAAAAAGCCATTGAGCAAGGGTGAAGTAACACAGCCGCTCATACTGAGTGTATCTGTTTCAAAGGAGGTTTATGAACAGACAGCTGATTATGAATTACACCTTGATGTAATAACCGAATCAATACAGACAAATGCTGATGCCGGAACAATAAGGGATTTCGGAAGGCCTCAGGCATGAGATCCCCGGGAAAGGTACATAAACAAATAAAAAAGCGGCATACATTCCGGAAAAGTGAACGGAATGTATGCCGCAATTATTTTGTTTGATTTTTTAAGTATTCTCAGCCGAAGAAAACAGTTTCTTCATCAGGCTTTTTAGCAGGCTTGACATCCTGAACGTAAAGCATCGGACCGGTTTCACCGTTGAACATTTTGTCTTTTACAGCCTTTACTTCAGCAGTGACATAATACCAGCCTTTGTTCTTGACGCTGTCAGCCCTTTTCCAGCAGCACATGAAGCCAACATACTGAATGTCCTCAGCACAGCAGGTCATAGCAAAGCGTCCGCCGACAAATGTACCCTTTGGAAGCCTTGGACTTCTTGCAGTAAGTGCCTTGAAGCGGATAGTCTTGCCGTCATAGTTTTTCGGGTTTTCCATTGCGTCCATATAGAGAAGACCGAAATCATCGTCCTTTACTTCAACGACAGGCGCATCCATATCATATGGCAGAGGGTCAGCAATATCATCATTTTCCATAGTACCATCCTCGTATTCGTATACGATAGCAGTACGTCTGCTGACCTGTCTTACAAGGGCATGAAGAGGCATTTTGTCAACATCAGGCTTGCACCTGTTGAAGAAAACGACTTCTGAATTGTTAAGTTTGTCATAAACAAGCTGACGCATGTTGTTATTATATGAAATGATGGAATTTGCATCTGCAAACATCATTATCTGATAGATCTGCCAGTTTCTCGGAAGAACCATGGCAAGTTCCTGAATTGTCCACATACCGTTGTATTCAATCATCACACGCTCGGCGCCGCTGTTTTTAAGACTGTCTGTCAGGAATTTCTGAGTAAGATTATCCTTTCCGTCAGCAATGACAACAGTAACATTCTCGCCGCCGGCGTATTCTGATGTGTCAAGTTCCTCTTCGCCGTCCTCGAAAAGAATACAAAGTGTTTTGTCGCCGTCCTGAAACTTTTTGTCGCAAAGAGTATCATGTATGAATTTTGTTTTGCCCCCGTCAAGGAAGCCTAAAAACAGGTATACCGGAATATCAGCCATTCTTATTACCCCTCTTGAATTAATAATGAAAAATAATCTGTTTCCCGCCCAAAACAGCTTTAAGAAATGTGGGAAAGGTGATTATAAAAACTTTTGTCAATTACATGCAGCTGAAATCAGACACCGAAAAGCTCTTTTAACGCATCCTCTTTCAGCTTTGAGCCGATCACACAGATTCTGCCGGTATAGTCTGCTGCTCCGTTTCTGACTTCTGATTCTCCCGGAACAAGATCATAATGTATCCACTGACCATCCTTGCCTTCTACGATTCCCTTTGCACGAAGTACAGTACCGTATTTTTCACTGTCTGCAAGAGCTTCAAGAATTGCTTTTATTTCATCTGTATCATATTTCCTGGCAGTTTCAACACCCCAGCTTGTGAAAACCTCGTCTGCATGATGGTGATGATGATGCTCGTGATCATGGTCATGACAATGGCATTCTTC
>ONRO01000300.1 GCA_900320235.1 uncultured Eubacteriales bacterium | reverse complement strand
GTCCTTAGTACGAGAGGACCGGGATGGACGTACCTCTGGTGCACCAGTTGTTCCGCCAGGAGCACAGCTGGGCAGCTATGTACGGAACGGATAAACGCTGAAAGCATCTAAGCGTGAAGCCGACTCCAAGATAAGATATCCCATAGCAAAAGCTAGTAAGACCCCTTGTAGACTACGAGGTTGATAGGCTGCATGTGTAAGCGTAGTGATACGTTCAGCTTGGCAGTACTAATAGGTCGAGGGCTTGTCCAAGTGTTGATTGGAACTTTGCATAATGCTTTATTCAGTTTTCAGAGTGTGAGGAGATAAGATCTGTCGTATGGCAGGTCTTTTTTTTCTTGATTTATTTCATTAAATTTTTAAAAAATTTTAAAAATTTATAAAAAATTTTGAACTTTTTTATGATATTATAAGTCTTAATTAATAAAGGACGAAATAATGTCCGTAAAATATATAAAATAAATCAGGAGGAAAACATTATGAACAAAAAGCTCACAGTAAGAAGAATTATTGCCATAGGTATGGCGGCATTAACTATCGGTGGTTCGGGTTTATTGCTTCCGTATAACGTGTTTGATGTAGAACGTGCAGTAAATGCTGCTGCTGAGAAAACCGGTAATATTACGCAGATGTCTGATGCCGCAGTTAAATCAGAAGCTCTCGTTAAGGAAGAACTCGAGGAGTCTTACAAAGCGCCCGGACAGAATTATATGGACAATGGATTAGTGGTTTATCCTACTCAATATTATGCAGGAAATTCTACGGACAGTTCTGACGATAGTTCACAGGAAGAAAATAATATTACATGGGAAATAAACGATGATACACTTACCATAAGCGGTTCGGGAAAAATGCAGGATTATGAATACGGTTCACCGGCTCCATGGTATGATGTTGATCCCTATATCAAACATATAGTTATCGAAGAAGGCATCACCCATCTTGGTAAATTTGCATTCTATGATTATACTGAAGTTGAGACAGTTTCCATACCTTCCACCATTACTTCCGTAGGCGGATATTGTTTTGCGGAAGACCGAAATCTGAAAAGTGTTGTTTTGCCTGATGCTGTAAAAGAGCTTCCCTACGCAGCTTTTGCCGAATGTCAGAGTCTTGAGTCTTTTACCGCAAATGGATTGACTTCTATAGGCGGATATGCTTTAAGCAATACAAAGATCAAATCCTTCCATGTCGGAAGTAAGCTTACAAGCATAAGCAATACTGCATTTTTAAAAGCTTCTATTGAAAAGTTTACTGCTGATAGCTCCAATACCGTCTATTCAGCTAAAGACGGTGTTTTATATGAAGACGACGGTAAAACTCTTTTCTTATATCCGTGCAATAAGACTGATGAGTCATTTACTATACCTTCAGGGGTAACTAAATTAGGCGAAAGCTCATTTTTGGATGCAAAGCTAAAAAAGGTTATAATTCCCGACAGTGTCGAGTCAATGGGTTACTTTGTTTTTTCAAGGTCTTATCTTACTGATGTAAAATTTGGTAAAGGATTAAAGGCTATATCCTATGAGTCCTTTGAGAATTGTAAGCATCTTGAAAATATAGACTTCGGCAGCGGTGTAGAAACTATTAATAACCGTGCATTTGCTTATTGCAGTGCTCTTAAAAGTCTTGTTCTTCCTGAAAATATCAAGCAGATAAGTTCGGCTTCGTTCGGTGAATGTTCATCTTTGACATCTGTAAAGATTTATGGTGTTGAGACAATTCCTTTCCAGGCTTTTATGAACTGCTATTCACTTACTGATGTTGAGCTTGTGAATACAAAATCAATCAACCGTTCTGCCTTTGCATATTGTAAATCCCTGAATACTATAACACTTCCTGAGAGTGTAACATATGTTCATCCCTATGCTTTTTACAGAAATGACGGTAAAAAGACAGAAATCACCTGCCTTAATAAACAAGTCAAGCCTTTCGGTCTGAACGGTTACAGAGTACTACAGACAGTTTCTATAAAGACAGATAAAAAATATGATGCTGCTTGGGAAGTACTGGCAATTGTAAATGAAGAACGTGCTAATAACGGTCTGGATCCGCTTTTAATGAATGAAAGTCTGCTTGAAAGCGCTATGCAGAGAGCCGGTGAATGTGCTCTTAATTTCTCCCATACAAGACCCGACAGTTCCAGCGTATTTGAACTGAACAGCCTGATCTATGGTGAAAATATCGCAGCAGGTGATACAACTGCAAAGGGTGTTATGAATACATGGATGAATTCTCAGGGACATAAGGAAAATATCCTGACGAAATCATTTAAAACAATCGGCATAGGCTGTGTAGTACATAACGGTACTTATTACTGGACTCAGTGCTTTGGATCATCTTCTGATACAGCAGATTGTGCTAAGCCTGCCAACAGTTCAAGTATCCAGAGTGTTTCATTTGCTATAGATGAATTTTCGGATGCAGTTACGGGAAATTCAACTCAATTCTCTTCCGGTTCTCAGAAATATCATTTCACTGATTTCAAAGTAGATGTTCCGTCCAAAGTTGAAGAAGAGTCAAAAGTAACTGCAAGTGTATATGTTGGTAATGCCGGAGCATCTTATTTAAGTGCAAAGCTTGAAAACGACAGCAACATAAAATGGAAGTCCTCAGATGAAAAAATTGCCAAAGTCAATTCTAAGGGCGTAATAACAGGTGTTACAAACGGAAATGCGGAAATAACTGCCTATACTGATTTTTATTCATCAAAAGGATCTATAGCTGTTACAAAGAAGCCTGTATATGCAGAGAGTGTTTCCCTAAGCAAAACATCTGTAACACTTGAAAAGGGTAAAACTTATACCCTTACTGCTACTGTAAATCCTGATGATGCTGTGAATAAGCAGCTTGAATGGAAAACGGGCAATACAGCTGTAGCAACAGTCGAAAACGGTAAGATAAAAGCAGTTGGCACCGGAAGAGTAACCATAGCAGCAAGAACATCAAACGGCAAAACAGCAACCTGCCGTGTAACGGTTGTCGATAAGCTTGTAAACAAGTCTGCCGTAAATGCAAGCAAGGTAGGAATAGGCGATGATATCCG
>ONRO01000398.1 GCA_900320235.1 uncultured Eubacteriales bacterium | reverse complement strand
TTATAGAATATCTGCGCAATCCTTTGTCAAGACCGTTCAATATCAGATACTGCGGCGATCTGACGATGGGGCATGATGTTCTGATAACAACTGTTTTGCTCGATAAGCTTCATCTTTGCAATAAAAAGCTGAGCAATAAGCTGCTTTATATACTTGCCGATCCGCAGAGGACAAAATATGCACTGATACTTCCTGCGTGGTATTATTCAATGTGGGAGCTGAGTGCTTTTTAACCGGGCTTGATGTTCACTGCGTTCGGTCAATGTTCAGACGGCGAAAGTGTATGCTGTTTCCGTAAGGAAACAGCTTTTTTTTGTGTGGGACTGAAAAACCCTTGATTATTGCAATGATTTGAGTTAAAATATAACATTGTAATGCTGAGGAAAATATATACGGCTGTCTGTGTCGATGTGCGGACAGTGAAAAGTTTTGGAGGAAAAAGGCTTGTCTACAAATAAAGAATTAATAGAAAAACGAAGAACCTTTGCGATAATATCCCATCCTGACGCAGGAAAAACCACGCTTACCGAAAAGCTGCTGCTCTATACCGGAACGATACAGCTTGCCGGTTCGGTAAAGGGAAAAAAGACAGATAAACATGCAGTTTCCGACTGGATGGAAATTGAAAAGCAAAGAGGTATTTCCGTAACCTCGTCTGTAATGCAGTTCAATTATAACGGCTTCTGTATAAATATTATCGACACCCCCGGACATCAGGATTTCTCTGAGGATACCTACCGTACTCTGATGGCAGCTGATTCTGCTGTCATGGTAATTGACGCATCAAAGGGTGTTGAGGCACAGACAAGAAAACTTTTTAAGGTCTGTGTAATGAGACATATCCCGATATTCACCTTTATCAATAAAATGGACAGAGAAGCAAGAAGTCCCTATGAGCTTCTTGAAGATATAGAAAACGTCCTCGGAATACATACCTGCCCGATGAACTGGCCTATCGGCTGCGGAAGGGATTTCAAGGGCGTGTACGATTTTGGCAAAAAAGAAATACTTGCCTTTACCGCAAATAACGGTCAGAAGGAAGTTGAAATGGATGAGCTGACGGTTGATTCACCTGACCTTGATGAAAGACTCGGCGAAACTCTTGCGCAGACTCTGCGTGACGATATCGAGCTTCTTGAGGGCGCAGGCGATGAATTCGATCTTGAACAGGTCAGACATGGTGAGCTGACACCTGTATTCTTCGGTTCTGCACTTACAAATTTCGGCGTTGAGCCATTCCTTGCTCAGTTCCTTGAAATGACGACACCGCCGCTGCCGAGAAATACTGTTGACGGCGAGGTTGATCCGTTTGACGATGCATTTTCTGCGTTCGTATTCAAGATACAGGCAAATATGAATAAGGCACACCGCGACAGAATTGCGTTCATGAGAATCTGCTCAGGTAAGTATGATAAGACAATGGAGGTCTATCATGTTCAGGGAAATAAAAAAATGCGCCTTTCACAGCCGCAGCAGCTTATGGCACAGGACAGAGAGGTTATCAGCGAAGCATACGCCGGCGATATTATAGGAGTTTTCGATCCGGGTATCTTCTCGATCGGTGATACAGTGTGCTCGCCGTCAAAAAAGGTGTGCTTTGAGGGTATCCCGACCTTTGCGCCTGAACATTTCGCAAGGGTCAGACTTAAGGATACTATGAAAAGAAAGCAGTTTGTCAAGGGTATCACACAGATCGCTCAGGAGGGTGCTATTCAGATCTTTCAGGCACTCGGCGGCGGTATGGAAGAGGTAATCGTTGGAGTTGTCGGAGTTCTTCAGTTTGAGGTGCTTGAATACAGACTCAACAACGAATATAATGTCGATATCGTTCTTGAAAACATGCCTTATGAGCTTATCCGCTGGATAGAAAATGACGAAATAGATCCGAAAACCCTTAACCTTACCACAGATACAAGAAGAATTCAGGATCTTAAGGGTAAGCATCTTCTTCTTTTTACAAGCGAATGGAATATAACATGGGCGCTTGAACATAACAAGGGTCTTGTACTTACTGATTTCAGTAAAAACTGATGCTGTGATTCTGCAGCTGAATTGAAAAAAGCCGATGAGCTGGTTCATCGGCTTTTTTATTTGTATTTCCCATCAAAGTAATATCATATGATTTTCATTTAATAAGATACAGGGCTGTCTCATTTCATTAATGCGACAGCCCACTTATTGATTATTTTATACGGTATTGAATTTAAAGCCCGTGCTTACCATTTTTTGCTGTAATCCTGGTCGGGTGTAAATTCTTTGGGACTTACTTCCCGGTCAAACAGCGTGTTTGCACGCTCTGTCATTTCACCGGTGTAATTATCATGTGGATGATAGCGCTCCTCAAGCTTCATATCTGCCCTGCCTTTAGATGCCTTTCCGCCGAAAATGATTGCTGCAAAACCAAGAACGATCAGGATAAGACCAATTATATTTGCAACAAGTGAGGTGCCTCTGTCGGGATTTTTGATGATGATGCCCGGATCGGCAGGATCATAGTAAACAGTAATGATATCTCCTTCAGAAATCGTCGCAGGATAGTCAAATATCTGTACATTATCGTAAAGCTTTCCGTCAACAGTGTAATGCGCCATTACAATTTTGTCCGGCCCTTCGCTGTACATATTGATCTTGCTGTCAACGCTGTCAACAAAGGCTTCGGTTTCAATATATTTGTTTTTAAGATCCTGTCTTTCGGAATCTGCGATCATAAGCCTCAGGGTCAGACCAACACCGAGTGCTATCATAGCTGCACCGACAATAAATAATATCAGTCTGAAGGTTTTCCTTGCCTTGTTGTCCATGACCAAACATCCTTTCCGAAAAAAACAGAGATAAATTTAAGGCTGACGTTCAGCTGTTTTCCTCTGTTTCAGTAGTGGTATCATCCTTGACGGGAAAATGTTTTTTTCTTTCAAATAAATAAACAATTGCAGTAAGACCAAGCATAACAGCTGAAACAATTCTTAATATCCAGACATAGGTTCCGTCCATAAGATTAAGTCCCTTGATGAATTCGTCAATGAACCACCATACCCCGAGAAAAAGGAAATAAGCTGATAGAATATAAACGACCTTGTTTTCTTTTCTGAATCTGAAAAACAGCATAATTGAAATTATTACCCATAATGCAGAATATACATACCCCATAGGTCAGACTCCTTGTGAAATAATTAATATTAGCAGTTTAAAATGAGAATGAACAACAGCATGAAGCGCTGTACAATATAATATGTATCGCTGACAGAACTATTGCAGCGGAAAGCTATTTCTGTTTTCTTATCCTTTTGTTTGAATTAAAAATAATTAATATCACCAGATAAATGATTATTGCAATTATTCCGACATAATGAATAATTTGCATGAAGACATTGCCCGGCATAAGCTGTGCAAAAACATAATCTGCTACGATCCAGACTCCTTCAAAAAGAAAAAGAAAGGCTACCGGACGATAATATCTGAAGCTTCTCATCTTCGGGCTGTACATTATAGTAGTAGCGGCAAGACAAGCAACAGCTGCTAAAATTGAAAGAAGCATTAAAAACTCACTCTCCAATGCATTGGCATAAACTGTAAAAGTAAAAACAAAGCAGAAAACAACTGCCTTATTGTCCGGGACTGCGCATAAAAAACAGCGGCCCACAATACACTGATATAAATTATACTTAACCTTGAAAAAAAAATCAAGACAATTGTCCAAATAAGACTATTTTGTAATATTATTGTGATAAAGCTGTAATTACATCATGTAAAAATATTATAAATAATACAAGTTGTATATAGATGATCCTTTCAGATTTTATATGGTGGAGATCGTGGATGTTATATATAAAGTCCTCTATATAGTATTTTTTCAAAAATGCTATGAAAGTGAAGTTATAACAGGAGTTTCACGACCTTCAACATTTATTCAATTTCTTCTTCTGCTTACACAAAGTACAAAAGCTTCTGTACTTCAGTGTCCGGGCATACTTCGGAAGATAATAAATTATACTTAACGTATTATATACATATAGTATTATACTATATGTACTACTGTTTTAAAAAATACAAGTAGTACTATACCAATAGTATAAAATATATTAAAGAAACAAATAGTATAAAACTTTTCTAAAAAAAGCTTGCAATTTACGAAAAAAAGTCGTATAATAATTAAGTCGTCAAAAAGCGATGAAAAAATAGTTGGTGTTGATGACGTCGAGGGTCCACCCGTTCCCATGCCGAACACGGAAGTTAAGCTCGATAGTGCCGAAAATACTC
>ONRO01000396.1 GCA_900320235.1 uncultured Eubacteriales bacterium | reverse complement strand
TATTAAACATGCAGCATTATTGTATATTATAAATCTTAAGATGAGCAGCAATATGAGCAATGAATAATAATACATAAGGTCAGATAAGAAAAGTCACAAGTTATTAATAGATATCATAAAAAATATAAAAGACAGGAGTTATAAAATGAAAAAGTACAAAATAATAATTTCGCTGATAATTAATCTGATTATATCAATGATAACAACAGGAATCGTTGTTTCTTATTTTTTGGGTAATACCGGTCCCTTGATAAAATATGGATATGAATCATTCCGTTTTTTTACGACAGATTCAAATGTAATAGCGGCAGCAGCTTCAATATCAGTGATAATATCTGACATTATGATTCTTAGGGGTAAAATTAATACCTATCCTAAATATGTACGGATTTTCAAGTATATTGGGACAGTATCAGTTATGCTGACATTTTGTACAGTAATGCTTTTTCTGATACATATTTACGGCCCTTCAGCGTTGCTTTCAGGGACTTCATTTCATATGCATTTTGCTGCTCCGTTATTATCTCTGATTTCATTCTGCTTTATTGAAAACGATCAAAAAATATCGTTTGTCGGTACACTTACGGGTATAGTTCCGATGTTCATTTATGCTGTTATATATATTGTAAATGTTGTTTTTATCGGAGAAGAAAATGGTGGATGGATGGATTTCTATTCATTTAACAGTAACGGTACATGGTACATAACTGCTGTGATAATGTTATGTGCTACCTATCTGATCTCAATTATTATTCTGCTTGTACATAATTTAACATCTGAAAAACTGCATAAACTTAACTGATAAGATTCCAGTGCAGATATTATTTCTCAAGTAACTTATTTTGTGCCAAATATTCTGTCGCCGGCATCTCCTAATCCAGGACATATATATGCATTTTCATTAAGGCATCTGTCAAGTGCGCCGATATAAAGCTGAACATCCGGATGCTTTTCTGTAAACGCTTTTACACCCTCTGGAGATGCAATTATGCACATGCATTTAATCTGTTTTCCTCCCTTGGATTTGATCTCATTTACAGCATCAATAAGTGAACCCCCAGTTGCAAGCATTGGATCGACTACGATAATAAGTCTTTCTTCAATAAATTGAGGAAGTTTACAGTAATATGGATGTGGTTCATGTGTAATCTCATCTCTGTACATTCCGATGTGACCTACTTTAGCATTAGGAACGAGTGCAAGTATTCCGTCAACCATACCCAGACCAGCACGAAGTATTGGCACAACAGCCGGTTTTCTTCCGTCAAGTATTGGTTGAATAGTTTCTTCAATAGGTGTTTTGATTTCGGTATTTCTCGTTTTCAGATCGGACAGTGCTTCATATCCCATGAGCATTGCTATCTCTTCAACAAGCTTACGAAATTGATTTGTACCGGTTCTTTCATCCCTGAGCATTGTGATTTTATGCTTTAAAAGTGGATGATTCATATAAAATACATTTGTCATTCTGATTCTCCTTCTGTGTTAATCAACATAATTACTAAATATTATTTCTGCTTAAGTTGATTATATCAAAATACAAAAAAATTGTCTATAATTAAACAACATTTATTACCAGAAGAAGAAAGTGATAAAACAATTAAAAATGTAAATAATAATAATACAACAGAAAAACAGAATGTAATTAGCTTATTGAAAACATTTTTTATAGTGAAAGTGATTTCTGATTATATTGCAGTCAGTTGTTTTTGTTGTTGAATACCTTTAGTTTTAGCGTTAAATAGAATACTTGTTCTGCTATATAACAAATTTCAGGTATAATATTATTATTTATTGTAAAGGAGAAGCATTATGTCTAACAATTCTAACTCTATCAATGTTCCTGAAGCCAGACAGGCTATGGAGCAGTTCAAGATGGAATGTGCAAACGAAGTTGGCGTCAACCTCAAGCAGGGTTATAACGGTGATCTTACTTCTCGTCAGGCCGGTTCAGTCGGAGGTCAGATGGTTAAAAAGATGATCGAAGCATACGAAAGAAGTATGTAATCTTCTAATTTCCGGTCAGAAATATAGTTCTTTGGCTAACAGTAATATTTCTTCATGATTTATTTGAGAATAGTATAAGAGTTTTTTTGACAGGTATAATGAACAGAGACCCCACAGTCAATATTCTGTGGGGTCTCTTACTTACTTACTTCTGAAAAGTATTGTTTTCCGCAGTTATCTGATTCTATCATATCTGACAAAACGAAACAGATTGAATTCGGAAATTATCGTTTTTACATACTTATTTTTTTCAAATTGCGGGAAAAAAGTATCTCCGTCATATTCTTCAAATATTTCTGTTATCAGTAGTCTGTCTGCATATTCAAGTGCCTGCTTATAGATACTGTGACCTCCAATTATATAAATATCTTTAGTAATGGAACGATTGACGGCTTCTTTAAAGGAACGCACTGAAATACATTCATCAGTTGAGATATTTATTGTATTTGAAATAACAATATTATATCTGTCTGGCAAAGGATGACCAATGCTCTCAAATGTTTTTCTGCCCATAACAACAGTATTATGTAAAGTCAGATTTCTGAAATTAGTCATATCCTCAGGGATGTTCCATGGAAGAGTACCATTTTTCCCTATTACACCATTTTTGGATACTGCAGCGATAATAATGATCATTTTTTTGCCTCGCTTTATTATCAAAGATCATTTAATAGTTCAGATACAGTTTTATTTAATACAGGATTGCGAACATATGGAGAAATCTGAGCAAGCGGCTCCAGAACAAAACGTCTGTTCTGCATATCAATATGCGGTATAGTAAGTGTTTCAGTATTGATGATAATATCATCATAGAAAATAATATCAAGGTCAAGAGTTCTCGGTCCCCAGTGAACAGTACGTTTTCTGTTTGCCTGATTCTCTATTTCATGTAGTTTATCAAGTAATGTGAAAGGATCAAGGTAGGTTTTTAGCAACAAAGCTCCATTCAGAAAATCTTCCTGACCAACATTTCCATATGGTTTTGTAATAATAAAGTCTGATACTTTTTCAACAATACAGC
>ONRO01000003.1 GCA_900320235.1 uncultured Eubacteriales bacterium | reverse complement strand
TTTATTTCACATTATTCATTATAAAGGAGAAGAAAAATGATTACCGTCGAAAAATTAAAATCTTTCGGTGCAGATACCGAAGATGGCATTGCAAGATGTCTTGATGATGAGGGTTTCTATCTTATGCTTGTGCAGAGTGCTGTGACTGATGAACAGATCTCTGCACTTGAAAAACAGATAACCGAAAAAAAACTTGACTCCGCATTTGAAACAGCTCATGCGCTGAAGGGGGTTTATGCCAACCTTTCACTAACTCCTCTGTATGAGATCATTTGCGAGATTACTGAACACCTCAGAAGCAGAGACGATATTGATTACACTCCGCTTACTTCTAAGCTTGACTCCTCAATGAATCAGCTTATTGCTCTTTCATGCTGATAAGGCGCACTGCCTTTCTTCAGTGCTTTTCAATCAGCTGCTGAGCTTACTTCCGGAACAGCTGTTCATGATCAGCTGTTCCATTACAGGAGAGATCGTTCAATGAAAAATAATGCCATGAATCAGGGAAGTACATTATCCAAAAGAATTAAATATGCACGTTATCTGAATCCTGCCGATGTATGGGCAATGGCATTCGGCTGTATTGTGGGCTGGGGCGCTTTTGTCATGCCGGGAACAACTTTTCTTCCTCTCGCCGGTCCATTTGCCTCTGTGCTTGCCATCTTAACCGGAATGGCTATTATGCTCGTGATAGGCAAAAACTACTCCTACCTTATGAGAAAAAAACCGGGCACCGGAGGCGCTTATTCCTATACAAAGGAAGCTTTCGGACGTGACCATGCTTTTGTATGCACCTGGTTTTTGAGTCTTTCTTATCTTACCATCGTTTTCCTCAATGCGACTGCTTTGTTTGTTATGAGCCGTACTGTTTCTGGTGATATGCTGCAAAAGGGCTTTCATTATCAGGTCGCCGGATACGATATCTATCTCGGTGAGCTTGTACTGTCAGCACTTGCCCTTGCTATAATTGGTCTTCTTTTTATCGGCGGAAAACCTCTTCTTCAGATCATGCAGACAATTCTTGCCGCTTTGCTTTTTGCAGGCGTGATCTTTCTTGCTGTGGTCTGTATTCCGCATATTGATCCATCTTTGCTTTTCTCCGGCTTCAATAATGAAAGCTTCGATCCGACAGTCGGTTTTATCACCATCGTTCTTCTTGCTCCCTGGGCATTTGTCGGTTTTGATACCGCTTCTCTTGAAACAGCACATTTTAAATTCCCGGTAAAACGCTCCGGAATTATCATTACTCTTGCGATAATCTTTGGCGGTATCACATATGCTGCCCTGACGATAATCAGTCTTACTGATGTTCCCCGTCAGTTCAGCAACTGGCAGGATTATATCAGCAATCTTGACAAACTCAAGGGTATTTCCTCGATTCCACCGTTTCTAGCTTCTGAAAGTACACTTGGTCAATCCGGCGTAATTATCATTTCAATTATTTCTCTTGCTGCAATCTTTACCGGTATCATCGGTGCTTACCGTGCAACTGCAAGGATCCTTTCAACAATGGCTCAGGATCATATCCTTTCAAAGCGTTTCCTTGAAACTCCCTTCAACATTCTTTTTATTATGATCATTTCTATCCTGATTTCCTTTCTCGGAAGAAATGCACTTGTCTGGTTTGTTGATATTACCTCTTTCGGCGCTATCGTAGGCTTCGGCTATACATCTGCTGCTTCATGGAAAAAGGCTAAATTGCACAACAATAAAAAGATCATTATTTCCGGTATTACCGGCACGATTATTTCCGCAGTTTTTCTTTTTGTCCATCTTGTTTCAAAAATCGGTGCGGTCGAAACTATGGGAGCAGAATCTTTTCTGCTGCTGTCGCTGTGGTGTCTTCTCGGCTTCGTCTTTTACTGGAGAACAATGAGCAGAATCGGAATTTCAGAATTCGGAGGAAATACAATCACAAGCACGGTTCTTTTCTGCCTTCTGCTTTATTCCTCAATAATGTGGTTTATCAAAAGCATTCTTGATCTCAAGGATCCCGATACTATGCGTGAAGAAATCATTATCAGAAGTGTTGTTCTTATTCTGATAATCGCCTCCGGACTTGCAGTAATGCTTTACATACAATCAATGCTGCAGAAACGTCAGGCAATGCTTCTTCGTGACAAGATACACGCTGAAGAAAGCAGCAAGGCAAAAAGCCGCTTCCTTTTCAATATTTCCCATGACATAAGAACACCGATGAACGCAATAATCGGCTATACTCATCTTATTTCCGAGGAAGAAAATATTCCTGAAAATATCAGGGATTACGTTGATAAAATTGATATCTCAGGAAAACATCTGCTGACGCTTATCAATGATGTTCTTGAGATGAGCCTTATCGAAAGCGGAAAGCTTGAGCTTAACAATGAGGACGCAGATATTGTTGATACTGTCAATACTTCTTATGAAATGTTCAGACAGCAGATGGAGGAAAAAAAGATCAGCTATACCGTCAGCATTATTGATGTGACAGATCATTATCTTGTCTTTGACAGAACAAGGTTTATGCGTATCATTCTCAATCTTCTGAGCAATGCTTATAAATTTACTGCAAAAGGCGGAAGAGTGTCGATGATATTAAAGCAGCTCTCAGCAGATGAAAACATTGCTTTCTTTGAATTGAGCGTAAAGGACAACGGTATCGGAATGACAAAAGAGTTTTCACGGACTGTTTTTGATGCCTTTGAACGTGAACGTACCTCTACCGTCAGCCGCATTCAGGGCACAGGGCTCGGAATGGCAATAACGAAAAGTATTGTTGATGCAATGGGCGGAAAGATTTCTGTAAACACCGCTCCCGGCAAAGGAACGGAGTTTATCATTTCATTTTCAATGAGTATAAGCAGGAATTCAGCACCTGACAGACAGAACGAACCTCAGAACGCCGACACTCCTGATTTCATCAGCAAACACCTGCTGCTTGTTGAGGATATCGAAATCAACAGACAGCTTTCGGAAATGCTGCTCAGACGTCTGGGCTTTAATGTAGAGTCCGCAGAAAACGGTCTTGACGCTGTTCAGAAACTTGAAGCTTCAGAAAAAGGTCATTACGACGCTATTCTTATGGATATTCAGATGCCGGTAATGAACGGATATGAGGCAACTGAAAAAATCAGGGCTTTAGGCGATCCTGAAAAGGCAGATATTCCGATAATTGCCGTAACCGCCAATGCTTTCGGCGAGGATATCCGCAAAGCACATGATCACGGAATGAATGCTCATATCGCAAAGCCCATAGATCCTGAAAATCTCAGAAAAGTTCTTACAGATCTTCTGCAGTAAGGTTTACCTTGACGATTATATTTATGTCTTTTCCGACAGACGATATCTTCCATTTCATTTTTCAATATAATACTAATGAAAAACTAAATAAATATCATTTTGAAGTTTGAAGCAAGTCCGAAGCCGCTAAACGTTTGGCTTCGCCCCACTCCCCGAACACTGATTAATGAACTAATTATCGTTTCCCTGATATTCAAAAAAACAGGAAGCATTAGAAATCGGTGGCTTTCTGCCCCCGAAGCCCTGACCAGAGGCTCCGGGTCTCGCCTGCCGGCTCAGTCTGTGCTGATGCTTTGCAGCTGGTAGACACCGGACACCAGCACTCTTTGGAAATGCCCCTGCGAAACCTTAATTTTTTGCATTTAATTGAATATCAGTTTATAAGGTGGATATCACAAGCAAACATATGAATTAAATAACAAAAAACGGACTGTTCACAAAAACGCGACAGTCCCATATTTTTTATCAATGACAGTCACAGCAGCCCTTTTCGGTGCAGCCTGTTCTTTCAGCTCTTTCAATATTCAATCTGAGAAGCTTCGGTATATCCATTACCATACGCTCATCTGAATCTGTAAAGCCTGATTTATAATATATACTTTTTGCACCGGGCACTGAATCAAGAGTAATCTCAGTGACTCCCCTCTCCTTTGCCTGATCCGTCAGCATATAGAGTAATGTGGATGCAATTCCCTGTCTGCGGTATTCCTTCGCTGTATAGACATTCATGATATGCGCTCTCTTTCCGCCCGGATGTGCAATGGTCGGCAGAACATCAAAGTAACAGATCGTAGCGCATGCAATCAGCTTATCTTCGGCTGCTATAAATGTTGTCTGGTTTCCGCTGAGAAAAATCTTTTTGCTGTCTCTGCGAAAAGCCTTGCTGAAAACATAATCATCCGGAAGTGAATTCACCTCTCTGAGCATCGTTTTTCTAAGCTCCATAAGCTCGTCTATTTCTTTTATTCCTGCTTCATAGAATCTGATCATCTGTATTCCTCCTAATTTCAGTAAACGCTGATAACTGTTGTTTTTTTCAGCTGTGCATAATTGTATAAAATGCTATCTCTTCAAGTTTCTCCTTATCAACATCAAAAGGCGCTGTTGACAGCTTTTTCTTATTTTTCCACAGCTCATCAACTGCCTGCTCCAGTATTTCATGCGGTACATCTGTTTTTCCGTACATTCTGAGATAATATTCCTGAAACTGTTCAACCGATGAAAAACCAAGAATATCAAGCACAGTTCTCCTGTCGCTTTCATCCGCTGCTGCAAGGTAACCTGCAGTAAAATATCCTACTGCTTTTCCGTGCGGAATCTGCAGTTTATATGTCAACGAATAGCTCAGTCCGTGAGGGATCCCCGTGCCGTCCTGTGCAATAGCCATTCCGCCCATTGTACTTGCATTCATAAGCTCAGCTAATACCTTTTTCTCAGTTGTTCCAGATTCAAGATATTTCATATTCCTGCTCCAGATTCTCATACCGCTGTCTGAATACATCCTGCTGAAATCGTCAGCACCGGTATTAATCCGGCTCTCTATCATATGAGTCAGAGCATCAAGTGCAGTATTGCGGAGTATCTGAACCGGCATTCTCTTAAGATATTTTCCGTCAACAAGCGCAATATCTCCGAATATCCTATGGCTGATTGATTTTTTTGTTTTCAGCTCAGGAACCGTCAGAACACTTACTGCTGTAACCTCCGAACCTGTTCCGCAGGTTGTAGGAATCAGAGCAAGAGGCAGATGTCTGTCATTCCCGCACTGATAAAGTAATTCTTCTTTTATTTCTCCGCAGCACATCAGGAATGCTGCCGCCTTTGCCGCATCAAGCGGTGAACCTCCGCCTATGCCAATTACAAAATCTGCTTTTTCATTCCTGCCTTCTTCTGCTGCCTGAACAACGGTATGGGTTGATGGATTTTCCTCAACTCTGTTAAAAATATGATATGTGATGCCATAGCCGTCAAGTACCTTTATTGTGTCATCAAGTGCTCCGCAGTTTTTTGCAGAGAACCTGCCTGTCAGTATCAAAGCCCTGCTCCCAAGCGCAGCCAGCTCTTTTCCATGGTTGAGGACCGCATCATCCTCGCTGTAAACAACCACAGGCATATACATTTTTTCCTCCTTATTCACATCGTATAGCTCTTAACCTGCACGCATTCTGTCAGCCTGATTATTTATATGTTATCGCACAGAAGATCATCGGGAACACATAAACCAAAAACATTCCGACTAATGCTGCAAGTCCTATGATGATCTCTGCTGCTTTGATGATCCAGCTGCTGAGCTTCAGCTTTCCTATGAATAATGTATAGAGCACAGCTGCAGCTATTCCTGCAAGTGAGATCAGAAGTCCGGCAATAAAGCCCTTCGGGATAAGCGTTATCTCAACATCATTTTTTCCTTCCTTCAGCTCAAATGCTGTCAGATCTGACATTACTCGCTTTGCCGGTACATTTTCGCCGTTTATCTTTACTATCAGTCCGTCATTATACGGCACTGAAAGGAAGCAGCACTGTCCTTTTTTTGCCTGCACGCTGCCGCTGATCTTACTGCCGTCATAATTCAGAGCTGCACATTCAGACTGACTGATCGCTGATTTCAATGCATTCAGATCAAGTCCGAAAACTCCGAAGCTTGAACAATTAAAACTCTGTGAAGATGTGATCTCGACCGTAACCTTTCTGTCTTTGAACTCACCAAGATACAAAAGTCCGTTTTTATCAGCATTCGGATATTTTTTCTCCTTGACAACTCCGTTGACCTTTACTCTGAGAGCATCAAAGAAATCCTCCTTCAGGTCATTAGAAAAGCCGTTATAGCAGTCAGCATACAGACTCTGTCTGCCTTTTACATTTATCGTGTATCTGATAACTGCATTTTTTTCAAGTTTAAATATGCCGTTATTATTGCTTATATATCTGCTTTTTTCCTTATCATAGTTATATTCTGTAACAAGCTTTTCTCCTGTGCCATAAATATTCTCAAAAAGGTACTCCTGTATCTGTGCCCTTGTCAGCTTTTCAGGAAACACCTCATGTTTAAGAAGCTCTGAATCACATATTATTCCCAGACCGTTGTAGTATTCGTCATTTTTCTCGATAGAAAATCTGGAAGAAGATACTATCTTTTTCTTTTTATCAACACCCTTTTTTATTTTGTATTTAACGCAGTAAAGTGAATCCGTAAGCTCTGTTCCTCCGAGTGAGCCTGCTTTCATCCATACAGTTGAATATCCGAGCTGTCTTTGCATAGCCATGTATTCACGGCTGTCAAGGGATGAATAATGGCTCAGGGAATTATAGCCCATTGCACCTGTCAGATTATATTCAACTGTTTTATTATCCGTTGTCACTCTGTAAAAGCTGTCATCATTAATTTTGTCGCTGAGTGACACAACATCGGCGTATTCGATAGTTCTGTACGGCTTGAAAACAGAGGGACTTTCAAGATAGATGCGGCTGTTTCCAATTCCCTCTATAAAGCACAGCATAAGGAGAAGCATCGCACAAACCGGACGAATCATATACTTTTTGTGGTATAATACATATATTGCCGCATAGACTATCATGCAGAATACAAAAAGCTTGAAGATCAGTTCAAAAGAAGTTCCGTCTCCCCAGAGTGAATATGTATACCTGGATATCTGCTTGAATTTATCATTTATCAGATTTTTCGAGAAATAATAATATCCCGAGATCAATATTATCATCGCTGTGAATGATATGACCTGTTTCTTAATGCTGACATATTCTTCTTTTTCAGAATCAGCCGAAAGAACATCAGCACAGCAGATCAGGCCTGCAAATACTGTAATAAAGCCATATCTTGCCGGGAAGGACATATAATCGCCGGTATGCCACATCAGGTTGACAGGCTCAATGATAAACGGCACAAGCATCAGGCAGAATATAATAAGGTTATTGTTTTCACGCAGAGAACGATTCTTTCTGCACATTATATTATAACCCGCAAGAACAAATATAAAGGCTGAACACATCAGCAACGGAAGGATAGTTGTATAGCTTGTAAGAAATGATGATTCACTCAGGCTTTCGCTCAGACTTTTGAGTCTGCCTGAGGAGGTCGTCTGAATCAGCGAAGGCAGCCATATCACAGCTGTGATCAGAGCTGCAATAACAGAGCCTGACAAAAATTTTGCCGGCACCTCAGCCGAGTAGGTTTTTTTATCCTTTCTGAAAATATACAATGCCATATACAATAACAGGAATATGACAATCATATAACCTATATAGAAATTCATTATCATTATCAGTGAAAGGAATATTATATATAACAGATTCTTTTTCTTTGTCACTATCCTGTCAAGTCCGATCAGCAGCAAGGGGAACATATACATAATATCCAGCCACATTATATTCTGAAAGAACATCATTCCATAGCCGCAGAGTCCATACATCACACCGAGAACAACAGAAAACGAAGAGGACAAGCCTTTTTTGCACATTCTGAAATATAATGCAGCCGTAAGCGATGACGCAGACATTTTCAAAAGAACAAGTATATTGACAAAGAACAGTATATTCTGTTTTTCCGTCAGCAGTACAAGAAAGGAAAACGGGCTTGACAGGAAAAAGCAGAACACTCCCCAGAAATTCATTCCTGAAGCATTATGCATATTCAGAAACAAGCCGTCATTTCCCACAAGGATATCACGGAAATCCATAAGCATCGGCACAACCTGATAATTCATATCGCACCATGCAACAGTAGCCTTTCCGAAAGGATAAAGATGTGCATTGGAAAAAGCAAATAAGAGTACTCCTGCAGTTATCAGCGGAGCGATTATCACTGAATAGTATTTTTTCAAAAAACCGATCATTTTTTATTTTCCTCCACATCCCTTATTATCCAGAAAATACTGCATAACAACACATTTTACATAACAAATAGTACCACATATCCCCCACCCTGTCAACTACGGCGCACCTCCGGCCACGG
>ONRO01000394.1 GCA_900320235.1 uncultured Eubacteriales bacterium | reverse complement strand
TCCAAAATGATTACAGCAGGCGATTTCAGAAACGGCGTTACATTTGAAATGGACGGACAGGTTGTTTCAATTATTGAATTCCAGCACGTTAAACCCGGTAAGGGCGCAGCGTTCGTTCGTACAAAGATCAGAAATGTTATCACAGGCGCAGTGGTTGAAAAGACTTTCAACCCCAACGACAAGTATCCGACAGCTTTCATTGAGAGAAAGGATATGGAGTATCTTTATAATGACGGCGATCTCTATTATTTCATGGATAATGAAACATATGAGCAGCTCCCGATCAATGCAGGCGTTCTCGGAGATAACTTCAAGTTTGTAAAGGAAAACATGGTATGTAAGATCATGTCCTACAAGGGCAATGTTTTCGGTGTTGAGCCTCCGACATTTGTTGAGCTTGAGGTAACTCAGACAGAGCCGGGCGTAAAGGGCGATACAGCAACAAACGTAACAAAGCCTGCTACACTTGAAACAGGCGCTGAGATCAAGGTTCCGATCTTTATAAATGAGGGAGACAGAATCCAGATCGATACAAGAACAGGCGAGTATATGTCAAGAGCCTGATTTTTCCGTTCCGGAGGTAATATTTTATGCAGCTTAGTGAAAAAGCAGCTTATGTGAAGGGTCTTATTGAAGGTCTCGGACTTGACCCGAAGGATAAGCAGACAAGGGTGTTCAAGACGATCTCAGACCTTCTTTGTGAAATGGCTGAGGAAATCAAAGAGCTTGAACAGTGCTATGATGATGTATGTGATCAGGTAGACGGTATCAGCGAGGATCTTGCAGGAGTTGAGGATATCCTCGGCAGCGACAGCTATGAAAGCATAAGCTATGATGAAACTGAATCAGATGACGGAATGGCTTATGAGGTGACATGCCCGACCTGCGATAAAACAACATATCTCAGCGAGGATTCACTGAATTCAGGCGTTATCAAATGCCCTTCATGCGGAGAGGTTCTTGAGCTTGGCTATGTTGAAGACGAGCTTGACGATACAGACGAATCTGACGCAGAAAAGGAATAATATCTGACAAATAACGCAGGATCCTGCCTTCGACGGGGTTCTGCGTCATTTAGTTATAAAGGAGTGGGGATATGTTAATAAGTTTATTGCGTTCTGGAAATGGAAATATAATGACAGTGATAATGTATATACTGTCAACACTGCTGACTATTTTTCTCGTTCTTCCGCTGCATGAATGTGCCCACGGCTTTGTTGCAAGCAAGCTCGGGGACAATACTGCAAAAAGAGAAGGCAGACTTACGCTCAACCCGATGAAGCATATCGACTATGTCGGTGCAGCGCTGCTGCTGCTTATAGGCTTCGGCTGGGCAAAGCCTGTTCCGGTCAACCCCAGGAATTTTAAAAATCCCAAGGCAGGAATGGCACTGTCGGCACTTGCAGGACCGGTTTCAAATCTGCTTGCGGCAATTGCTGCGGGACTTCTCAGAAACGGACTTGCAGCATTATGTGCAAACGGTATTCTTCCGCTGAATACGTTTATGGCATATGTTTTTGTGTTTTTCCAGTTTCTTATCTCGATCAATATCGGACTTGCAGTGTTCAATTTCATTCCGATACCGCCGCTCGACGGCTCAAAGATCCTGATGGCATTCCTTCCTGATAAGGCAATTTACTGGATCAATCAAAGACAGCAGGTTCTTTCAATAGGACTTTTTGTAGTTGTTATGCTCGGCGGACTTAACGGTATTCTCAGCATTGCAGATGATTTTTTCTATAATATAATCTCATGGCTGACTTATCTGCCGTTTTCCTGGGCATTCTGATAACAGGGGAAATAAACGTGGAAAAGCTTTCATACAGACTTGATGCATTTGAAGGTCCGCTTGATCTGCTTTTGCATCTGATAGAAAAAAACAAGCTCAATATTTATGATATAATGATCTCTGAGCTTCTTGATCAGTATCTTGAACATATGCGCCTGATGCAGCAGCAGGATCTTGAGATCGCCGGAGAATTCCTCGATATGGCGTCAAGACTTGTACAGATCAAGTCGGCAATGCTCCTTCCAAAGCCTGAAGAGGGTGAGGAGCTGAAAAAGGAGCTTTCCGGTCAGCTTATCGAATACAGAAAATGCAAGATAATCGCAAAAACACTCAGCGCAGGAATAAGCTTTGACAGCTTCTGCCGTGAACCTTCAAAGGTGAAGGCTGATATGAAATATAAGCGAAGCCATGATGC
>ONRO01000388.1 GCA_900320235.1 uncultured Eubacteriales bacterium | reverse complement strand
ATAACAGTTTTCTTGAAAGCTTTATCTCTGCCTGTTCAGATCCGCATCTTGCTGACCATATGTGCGAAACTCTGCCTTATCCTATGGATACTGCTTTTGCTGCGGAATATATCAGGGAAAGAATGTTCAATAATGAAGAAAGACAGCTTTGCAGGGCTGTTATCATAAATGACCAACTGGTCGGCGGCTCTGATGTCGTTTTCGGCAGTGGTGTTTTTCAAAAAAACGCTGAGCTTTCTCTCTGGATCGCTAAAGATTTCAGAGGTCAGGGTTTAGGTTCAAGAGTTATTTCTGAGATGTGCAGACTATGCTTTGATTGCTGTGATATAATCAGAATTGAAGCACGACCGTATTCCGGTCACTTTGAAGCAAGGGCAGCGCTTGAAAAAGCCGGCTTCTTACATGAGGGTACTATGCATAAAGCAATTTTCAATAATAATAAGATATATGATTATGATATATATGCACTTATTAAAGAATAATCCTTTGAGATACTTTTTTTAAGCTACTGTTGTATATTATATAATTCCTCGCAAGCACAAGAAAAAACGTCGATAAATCTTCTGTTTATCGACGTTTGTTTTCATGATGTTCATTTTTCAGATGAAGCAGTTCTTTTTCATTCGGTGCAGCTTTTCAGCTTAATACCTTGATTTTGCAAACAGACAATGGAACGTCCACAGACTGTTGCGATCACGCTTTTCTGTTATGCCGGTACAACCACGGGACGATCTTCTCCGAGTCTGATTCTGTCTGCCAGCATTGCAACAAATTCACTGTTCGTCGGCTTTCCCCTTCCGTTATGAATTGTGTAGCCGAAATAGGAATTCAGTACATCAAGATCTCCCCTGTCCCATGCTACCTCTATGGCATGGCGTATCGCTCTTTCAACTCTTGACGGTGTTGTTTCGTATCGCTTCGCTACCGAAGGATAAAGCTCCTTTGTGACAGCATTTATAAGCTGCGGCCGGCGTACACACATTATTATTGAATCCCTGATATAATGATAACCCTTGATGTGTGCCGGAACTCCGATCTGATGAAGCATTTCTGTTACTGTACATTCAAGCTTGTTATCACCTGAACCGGGTGAAACAAATACATATTCATTCTGTTTCCTGCAGAATTCTATCAGATCGGTTATCCTCTCCAGCAAGTCATCCGTACTGAACGGCTTTATAAGATAATATGCTGCCCCGGCTTCTATTGCCTCTCTTTCAATTATCGGACTTGCAAAGTGAGACATTATTACGAATACAGGAGTGTTTTCTTTTCTTGCTGCCTTGACCTTTTTTATTACTCCTATTCCGTCAACACCGCTCATAAATACGTCCATCAGAACAACATCAGGCTCGAATTCTTCAATTTTTTCAAGTACCCTGCGTCCGTTTTTTTCACAGTATTTCGGTACAAAGCCATGCTTTTCAAACACTTCTGTACCAAGTTTTGCATATTCTTTTTCTTCCTCTGAAATCAGAACCTTAAAATTTTTATCCATTACAAATCCCCCGTTAAAATAAATTTGCAGCGTTCAGAAACAAAGCATTTGCTGCTTTTTCTTTGCTTTGCCTTTGCTGTTTTCGTGATGATAATATATTACCATATTTTACCAGTTTTGGCAATACCTAAATTAAACTTTTTTTTATTTTCCGGGAAATTTTTATCAAACTGAAAAACTATTGTGTTATAGCTGCCTGCTTTTGTACAATTTTATTATTATAATCTGCCATGTTCTCTGCAAATACTGCATAACCATGAACCGGATCGTCAATAAATACATGAGTCAGTGCTCCTACAAGCCTTCCGCCCTGTATTATCGGACTTCCGCTCATTCCTCTGACAATTCCTCCTGTTTTTTGTATAAGACGCTTGTCTGTTATCCTTATTACCATATTCTTTGACGGAGAACTGTTGTCATAGCTTATATCCTCTATCTCGACATCATAATATTCAGGCTCGCTTCCCTCAACCGTGGAAAGTATCTTTGCTTTGCCCTTCGTCACTTCCTGACGAAAGGCTATTTCTATTTTATCGCCGTCTGAGAAATCACTGAAAGTACCATATAATCCGCATTCACTGTTAGCCTTCAGTCTGCCAAGAGGCTCTCCGGAGGTAAAACAGCCGCACAGGCTCCCGGGACTTCCTCCTGTACTTTTATCTGCTGAAATAATATCTGCCGGAACGATATCACCGTCTGACAGCGGCATAAGACTTCCGCTGTCACCGTCATATATTCCGTGTCCAAGTCCGGCAAAGCTCTTTGTGTTTTCATCAGTAAAAGTTATCGTTCCGATTCCTGCACAGCTGTCACGCACCCACAGCCCAAGACGATAGTGTCCGATCTGAACATCTTTTTCAGGAAATATTGTTGTGCTGAAATAATCCCCGTTTCGTCTGCAGCGAAGAAGTATCGGACTGCCTTTGCTGTTTTCACAGATCTGTGTAAGCTGTTCGTTCGTTTTAAGCGGTTCTCCGTCTGCCTCGAGAATAATATCTCCACAGCGTATTCCTGCTTTTGCTGATGGATCTGCAGTACCGTTTTCAACAGGAACCGCTGATGTCTTTGATACAACAAGGCCGTCCGTATATAGTCTTATGCCGAAAGGCTTTCCGCCAAGTGTTACAATCTGTCTGTCACTGAGGTGTACGTCAACACTTTTTACAGGCAGAATACCGAAAAGCTTCATTTCAGCTTTTGTACTCAGACTGTCTGATGTGCAGTCAGCTTCTGCACTTTCAGGAAAACTCAGGGAATATGCCGATTTTCCGCCGAAACTGTAAACTCCGTCCGGGCAGATACTGATCTCGTCAGGAGTTGTCTGTGCAGCATAGGCACAAAAACCCATTGCAAACAAACTCAGAGCCGCCAGTGCTGTACTGAAGGCTCTGAATATTCTTTTCATATTGTCACCTCCGTATTTAGTTTACCCTTATTACGGAGATTTTTTTATTGTAATTATTTGAAATACAATACTGAGAAAACGCTGATCTTTTCACAAAAATGATCAGCAGCTTGAAAAAAGCCATGCATACAGCTCACTGAATCAGCAGAATTCCTTTACTGCATTATCTTAATATCTGAATATCAGAATACTGCATGTAAGTCCGGCTGCAGTTCCGGTAAGCATTACATTATCGCCGTGTTTTATCATCTTTTCATGTATTGCTGCGCAAAGCATAAACGGAACAGATGCAGAGATCATATTTCCGTAATCCCTGACACGATCTATGTATTTTTCTTTTCTGATCCCGAGCTTAGGCATGATATATCCAAGTGCTTTGCTTGCCTGATGAGGAACAACAAGTGCAATATCATCAAAGCTCATTTCAGCTTCCTTCATACTCTTGCTGAAAAATGACGGAAGATTATGTGCTGAAAGTCTGAGTACTCTTATCCCCTTCATATCAAAATAGTAATCATCCTTATTGTCCTCGGTCATTTCAAATGACGGTTCAAGTGCACAGCCTCCCCTTATTTCTGTATCATGCACACCTTCTGACCATGTTTTCTGAGCTGCATATAATACACCGCTGTCTTCAGAGGTACTGCTGACAACAAATGCTGCCGCCGCATCTGAAAAAAGCTCATAGCTTTCTTTCTGTTCAGGATTCAGTGCTGCTGATGCAGTATCTCCTGATATTATAAGAATATTCTTATATATTCCGCTGTCTGTCAGATAGGCTGCCATATCAAAGGCAGTTATAAAACTTGTACAGGATGTATTAATATCCATTGCAGGAATATCTGTACCCTTTGCTATCCGCTCATGTATCAGTGCTGCATTGCATGGGATCGCCTGAAGCGGTGTTGCCATCCCTGCAATTATCAGATCAATTTCATTTATATCAAGTCCCGAATCACAAAGTGCACCCTTCGCTGCTCTTTCCGCAAGATCGAGCAGCGTCTGACCATTCCGTAGCCTGTATCTTGTCTGGCTGCCGAATCTGATCTTTCCTGCGTCAGGAAGTGCAGCCGCACATCCTTTTATTTTTATCCTTCTCATTCTGAATTCCCCCTTCAATGTTCTGACATTATTAGGACCTTTTCTGTATCATGCTTTTCTGTGACTTTCAACACGCCTGAGCTTTCTGCCCTTTTCTAAACTGTAAGGAAAAAATTCAAGCTCCGGAAGCAAGAAATTTCTGTCCTGGGAAAGAAGTCTGAATTCCTCTGATATTTTTTCCTTAAGATCATCACTTACATCAGAGAATATCTCAATATTTCCGTCTTTCCTCTGAACAATACGGTAATCTGTAATATTGCCTGCGAATAATATGCATCTGCGGATAAAATCAGGAAATACCTTTACTGTACTGCCGTCTTTTCCATCAAAAACAAAAACGTCATCCTCCCTGCCCTCTATTCTTTCAAGAGCTGTGAAAACACTTCCGCAGGGACATGTATATTCCTTTTCTACAAGAACATCATTAAGTCTGTATCTGATAATGGGCTGGGCAGTTCTTTCAAAATCTGTAATTATTGGAATAAATCTTCTTTTGTCAATATATTCCTTTTCAATATATACTATATCCTCATTCAGATGAAGAGTGCCGCAGCGGCAGGTCGTTGCAAGACAGCCCTCTGTACATTGATATACCTGATGTATTACTTTTAGTCCGAATGCTTTTTTCAGTATCTGCTCATCCTCTTTTTCAAGTACCTCTGCAATTGATATGACCGTTTCAGGGTGTATTTTCAATCTGCCTTTTTCTGTTTCACGGGCAAGTATCAGCAGCATTGACGGCTGTGCAACTATTATATCTGCATCAAAGCTGCGGAGCTTATCAATATTTTCCTGAAGATCAGAATAGATATCAAAAAATTCAAAATGTATATTTGACGATCCGACTGATTCATAAAGATTACTGTTTGCCCTCATAAAAAAAGCTACATTATATTTTGCAGTTATCCCTCTTTCAAGAAATCTTGCAAGCACAAAGCCTGCCCATTTATCCTTTTCACTGTCTTCAACAAGGAATATTCCTCTGCTGTGGGATGTTCCCGAGCTGAGTCCTACTGTTATGTTATGCAGCTTTGAAGAAAAGCTGCGCTTTCTTTCGCTTTTTACAGCAAATTCCATTGCTTCATCCTTGTTTATCCCGACTGTATTGATAATATCAAAATTATCCATCATGATCTTTTTATCAATGATAGGAATACTTTCAAGCATCCTTCCTTTGAAACGGCGATAAAAAGGTGATTTCTCTGTCACAAATGAAAGGTGGCTGTTTATCATACTTTTCTGAAAAAAGCCAAGCTGTCTTTTTGTATAGATTTTTCTGTATCTGAATTTAAGATAATACTTCAGAATATTAAACTTATTACTCATATTTTTTCTCCTGCATTGCTCCGTGCGAGAAAATTATCTTTATCTCAGGATGTTCCGAAGAAAAAGCACGGAGTCTTTTTATACTGTCAAGATACTGTCTGTAACTATGCTGGATAAGCTTTGGTATAAAACGCATTTTTTCAGCATGAGGCATAAGATCCTCTCCCCAGCAAGCGTCTGCTGCAAAGAGAAGATCATATTCAGGCAGAAATATTCCAAGCTGACCGTCTGCATGACCATCAAGCTCTATTCCGATAACTGAACCGTCTGCAAAAATATCATATGTTTTTTTGAAATAGCCGTCAAAAATCGTTTTTCCATTGTATTTTTTAAGTGCTCTGAGCTTCGGCTGCTTTTCAGGAACCATATTTCTGAATACCAGATCAAAGCAGTTTCCGGTATAAAGCGTATTGATAACCTTCGGCGTTGAAATAAGCTCGTAGCCGCCAAACAGCCTCAGAGCACCGATATGATCAGGATGAGCATGTGATATTATTATTTTTTTAACACTGTCAGGTGAAATACCGTCAGCCTCAAGCTTTGAAATGATAGTTTCATCCTTGCTTATATATGTACGGTTGAGTGAATTATATATCTTTGAAACTAAACCGTTTTCATAGATAAGCTCTGAATAACCTGTATCATATAATATATTTCCCAGTCTTTCGTGTGTTATCAGTACTGAAAGTGCCGGAAACCTTCTTTTCTCAGATGGATATCCGCTGAAAACATGTCTTAGCTCATTTTCACAGCATCCGCAGGCATACAGCTTAACGCTTCTGACCTTTCTGATATCGTCCATAATCCTCAATTCCTTCCGAGATAGTTTTTATAGGTTTATATCCGAGCTTTTCCCTGGCTTTTGTAATATCAAGAGTCTGTGAAAAAGCAAGCGTGCATACTGTATATCTTGTCAGAGGCGGCTCTCCCGGTTTGTCCTTTTTTCGCCATTTGTTTTCAAGGCCACATGATATCCTGTAAACAAGTCCGAAAGGCAGTCGCAGATATCTGGGCTTTTCACCGATAGCTGCAAGAAATTTTTCAAGTATTGTCCTGAATTTCATCGGTTCGCCATTTGTAATATTGAACACCTCATTATCGATCCCGTCTGTTTCAGCTGCAAGTATACATGCATGTGCTACATTTTCAACACAGGTTATATCTACATAGTTTTCTCCGCCGTTGAAAAGAGGTATTCCTGATTTTTTATTTGCTTCAAGTATTCTTGGTATCAGACTTGTATCTCCTATGCCGAATAGTCCACGCGGTCTTATTATTACAGTGTATAGCCCCATTTTATGATATTCATTTATTACATCCTCTGCAAGTATCTTTGATTTTATATAATAATTCAGATCATTGTTTTCATCGAACTCATCTTCCTTTATACTGAAACGATGCGCCTTTCCGGAATAAATACTCGGTGATGACACATATACTATGCGTCTGACATTATTTTCTGTGCAAAGCTCGCAGATATTATTTGTTCCCTCCACATTAATACGGAAAAAGTCCTCCCATTTACCCCATACAGTTGAAAGAGCACCTGCATGTATCACACAGTCAATATTTCTGAAGTAATCTGAACATTCTGACTTTATAGTGAAATCTCCCGGACAGAATACTGCACCAAGCTCGGTGAGTGCCTCCCCTGCCTTTTTGTTCCTGCCGAGAGCATAAACATTATATCCCTTTTCAAGAAGCTGTTGCACAAGATATTTTCCAAGAAATCCGGTAGCACCGGTTACAAGTATATTTTTCATCTGCTTCCTCCGTTTTTCCATGGTAAATTGTTTTTTCTTCCCATTAATTCTTCCAGTTTATCCATCAACTCATCCATCCGGATCGTATTGAATTCCCGTATCATCATTTCGTCCGGCTTATAGTTTTCAAGAAGCTGCACCGTTTTTTTCCGGATCTCCTTTTTATTATGCAGAACAAAACCCAGTCCGAGCTTTTGAATCATTTTTGCATTTATTGCCTGCTCACCCTGCTGTGGACAGATAATACATGGCACCCCGTTTGCCGCTGCCTCACAGATACTGTTCATTCCTCCGGCAGAAATAAACAGTTTAGCTTTTTTCAATACTTTTCTTTGATCTGTATATTTTTTTACTATTATATTTTCAGGAAAAACAGCTTTTTCTTTTTTCTCAGACAGCACAGAAGATGATAATACTACTGTATACTTACTATCTGAAAAAGATTGTATTATCATCTCCCAGAATTTTTCGCTGCGATTGAATACAGTACCGAGAGATACATATATCATATTTT
>ONRO01000062.1 GCA_900320235.1 uncultured Eubacteriales bacterium | reverse complement strand
GAAAGCAAAACAGAAGAAAGCAAAACCGATAAAAAAGCTGACGCAAAAATGCAGACACTGCTTATTCGTGACAGTCTGAAAAATGATTCTATGACTGCAACATTCATCAATTCCGTTTCCGGTGCAACCGAGGATATTACCATGAAAAAAAGCGGAGAAACCGACGACAGTTTCATCTACACCTGTGAGGCGGACACAAATCTGTACAATATGGTCCATCTCAATTACGGAAACAAGCTCAAAAGCAAGGATGTTGCATTCAACAGCTATGTAGCCGGCTGGTATCTGAAAAAAGATGAGAATTTTTCCTATGATCCGCTTCTCCCGTATTCAGAAGGAATGGACCTCAGATATGATCCCGAATTCAAAACTACCAAGCTCCGTTTTGAAAACTATGATAAAACCATTTACATCTGGACTCCGGAGGACTATGACGCAAAATCAGCGGAGAAATATTCCACTATTTATACATTTGACGGTCAGAGCGTTCTTGCAAAAGGAACGGACAGAGGAATGGATAACGACAAGGAATCATGGAATGTCTCAGAAAGTGTAAGAGGTATGATGTCCGTTACTGATAATAAAGCTATCGTTGTTGCAATCGTAACCGATGGCGATACACGTGAAAATGAGCTTGTTCCTGATCTTGGAGAACTGTATAACGATCCGGAAATGCCGGAAGAGTATAAACTGAAATCAGACAAAAGCGGTAATAAATTTGCAGATTTCGTCTGTGATACAGTTATGCCCTATATTCAGAAAAACTATAATGTCTATACCGATGCCCAGCATAATGCTCTGGTGGGATCTTCCCTCGGAGGTCTGGAAACATTCTACACAGTCCTTGCTCATCCTGACAAATTCGGTACCGGCGGAGTAATGTCTGCAACCTTCACAGTCTATGATGATGCTGTATGGGACAGCTTCCTCAGTGACAAAATCAAAATGGAAAATGCTCCGTTCATCTATTTCTATGCAGGCAGCTATGGCTTTGATAACGGTGACGTTACAATGAAGATGTATAACAAACTTACCGAAAAGGGTTATCCTCAGGACAAGTTTGTTTATAACAAATATGAACACGGAACTCACCTGATGGTTTACTGGAGAAATATTTTTTCTGAATTCCTTCAGGCTGTCTTCACTCAGAAAGTCGAGGCATTGGAATTCGGTGCAAAAATCGATTATGCAGACAAGACTGATATGAGAACTCAGTCTGTCACAGAAATAAAAATTGATGAAAATGATCCTCGTCTTCTTGACAAGAATAACTACGTTTACTATGACAACAGCGAAACCAAGTGGGAAGATGTATATGCTTTCTGGTGGAGTGATGATGGCTTCTCAAAGAATATCATCTCCGGCGGCTTCTATGAAGCCGGATGGCCGGGCCTGAAAATGGAACAGATCAAAGGTACGGATATTTACAGGATCATTGCACCCGAAGATGCAGCATATATCATTTTTGATTCCGGAGTAACTGATGAAGAGGTCAGAAAAGGCAAAACAGCATATCAGACAAGAGATATCATTTACAGATCAAGTGAAAACACCGGAAAAGTCTTCAAAATTGATATGAAACAAAAGGCTCAGGCACGCAAAGGAATTGAAAAGACTAAATTCATATACCCCGAAGGTACATGGTCAGAGTATAAAGAGTAAGAAGACAAAATTCCATTAAGTAACAGCTCCCATATCGTCAGCACAGCAAAGAACTGCTAAAGATTAACAATTTGAGAAAAAAACAGGTGCTGCCGCATTGATTCAGTGCGGCAGCACCTGTTTTGTTATTGTAAGGTCTGATACATAATAATGCGACAGACTGTTTTTCTTTTCTGATTTTTTTCTTATGCAGCTGTTATGATATTGTTTATCAGGTATCCGCAGGATCACACTGAATCACCGCAGATACTCTGATAACTTCTTTTTTGTTTGCAGTCAGAAATCACTCACGGTTTTTTCTTTTCCTGACCATCATTATTATTGCTGCTGAAAGCAATACTGTGAGTCCTGTCCAGAGCAGCGGAGTATTGTCGCCTGTTCCCGGATATTTTCCCCATGATGACGTATCGTTATCCACATACACATGAGTGTTGCCACCTGTTTTTGTATTGTTGTCAACATATTCTGTACCGGCAGCATTTACAGTATTATCGATCACTGCGAAGCTGACAGGTTCAGCAACTGTGAACGAAGCCATACTGTCTGAAACACTTTCAGGCTGGATAATCTCAGCATTACCCTGACTGTCGATTATAGCAATGCTTACGTCAGTGCTTTTAACCGGAACTGATAATGTCACACCATAACACCATAACTCAGAAGGAATGTAATTACCCTTGCCGTCGCCAAGTGTAACGTTGTATGCTGCAGTAACAGCCTTTCCGGAAGCTGCGCCCTGAAGTATTGAATAATCCGGATCACTTGCTGCAAGCTTACTGTATGATACATTCATTGATCTGTGCATCAGACCATTAATGAGAATACCATTTTCTGATTTGATCTCCCTGTTTATAAGGTAGTTGTTCTCAATCACAGGGAATCCGCGGTTAAGATAAGTCTTTTCTGTACGGACCAGTTTCCAGCGTACACTGCTGTCTGTTGCATTATTAAGCTCATCAGTAAAAAACTGATCCATCATCTCTGTATTTTTCTTACTGATCAGACCGTCAGACTCAGTAATTTTACCTGATCCGACTGCTGGTATATTTGATACATAATAATAGTAGACTTTTTCCAGATCAGCTGAATTATTTTCTGCTGCAACTGAGCCTGAAACAGTATTAATGTTTCCATTGACCGAACCTGCATTGTATGAGCCCTTGACAGCACCGTCATTCACACCTGCAAGTCCGCCGCTGAATTTGACGGAGACAGTATTCTTTCCGACTGCACCGTTATTTGCACAACCGTAGATTATTCCCTTTTCTTTGTTTATGCCTGCAATACCGCCGCATTTTTCGCCTTCAACAAATGAACCGTTTCTTGTTCCTGTAATAGTACCGTTGTTTTCAGCCGCAATACCGCCGGCAATAATACCCTTGATATAGGAATTAAGACTGTATACATTTATTTTGCCGTGTTTTT
>ONRO01000387.1 GCA_900320235.1 uncultured Eubacteriales bacterium | reverse complement strand
CACCGCAGGCGGTGGGCAGCGCAGCGGGGGCGGGGTAGAGTTAAGGAGGTGTGATTTCAAAAGAGAGGGACCTTAAGAGGAGGGGCTTTAGCCCTTCATCTTGTGGTTCCTTTCTTTTGGCGCGTTTCCGTAAGGGAACGCCTTACGCTGAAGAAGCTGTCAGAAAAAACAAAACAGAAGCGATATTAAGCTTGCCGCCCGGCGTGCCGCCGGTGTCGCGACCAGCGTGCCGCGTCCGCAGGAAGTGTCCTTGGGGTGCCGGGAAAAAACTTTATCAGGCTATAAAAGACGTGAATCAAGGGTGCAGAGTCACGTTGCCGGATGCTGTAAAATTTGTTCTGACTATTGACAAATCAGAAGGGATATAGTATAATATATAGGCGCTGTAAAGCAATGTGCTTTACAGATAGCCGAAATCGGAGGCGGTAATGATGGCTAAGGATATGAGAGTTGCTTATCTTCTCGACTTTTACGGCGATCTGCTGACCGATAAACAGCGTGATTCGCTGGATTACTATTATAATGAGGACCTGTCTCTCGGTGAGATCGGAGCAAATCTCGGTATCTCAAGACAGGGAGTCAGGGATAATATAAAAAGAGCTGAGGCAATTCTTTTTGAAATGGAAGATAAGCTGGGCCTTGCTCAGAAATTTACTCTGATCGATGATAGTCTTGAGCTTATAAAAAAACATATAGATATTATCGATAACAGGAATATGAGAGTTTATCGCTCGAATGATATCAATGAAAGTATCAAGGTGATACTTAAAGAGCTCGATAAGCTTGACAAACTTAAATAAACTGTACGGCATGTTTCATGCAGCAGTTGTGGATAAACAAATTAACAAGGAGGGAATAAGATGGCATTTGAAGGTCTGTCTGAAAAACTGAGCAATGCGTTCCGGAAGCTCAGAAGCAAGGGTAAGCTTACAGAAGATGATGTTAAGGCAGCTATGAAAGAAGTCAGAATGGCTTTGCTTGAGGCTGACGTTAACTATAAAGTAGCAAAGAACTTTACCGCAAAGGTAACAGAAAGAGCAGTCGGCTCCGATGTTATGGAAAGCCTTACACCTGCTCAGATGGTTATTAAGATCGTAAACGAAGAACTTACAGCTCTGATGGGTTCGGAGGAAACAAAACTGAAATTTGCCTCAAAACCGCCTACAATAATCATGATGTGCGGTCTTCAGGGTTCAGGTAAGACAACTCACAGTGCTAAGCTTGCAAAAATGTTTAAAAAGCAGGGCCACAGACCTCTGCTTGTTGCCTGCGACGTTTACCGTCCGGCTGCTATCGAACAGCTGAAGGTTGTCGGTGCACAGGCAGGTGCGTTTGTTTTTGAAATGGGACAGGGAGATCCTGTCGATATTTCAAAAAAGGCTGTCGCTCACGCAAAGGATCACGGAAATGATATTGTTATTATAGATACAGCAGGCCGTCTTCATATCGATGAAAAGCTTATGAATGAGCTTAAGGATATCAAGGCGGAGATCAGACCGGATGAAATACTCCTTGTTGTCGATTCAATGACAGGTCAGGATGCTGTAAATGTTGCAAAGTCATTTGATGAACTTCTTGATATCTCCGGCGTTATCCTTACAAAGCTCGACGGCGATACAAGAGGCGGTGCTGCACTTTCAGTAAAGGCAGTAACAGGCAAGCCGATCAAATTTGCCGGTATCGGTGAAAAGCTTGATGACCTTGAGGTCTTCCATCCTGACAGAATGGCTTCGAGAATCCTCGGAATGGGCGATGTGCTCACCCTTATTGAGGATGCCGAAAATAAGCTCGACCAGAAAAAAGCTCAGGAAATGGCAAAGAAATTCCAGCAGAATAAGTTCGATATGAATGACCTTTATGAACAGCTTGCCCAGATCAAGAAAATGGGCAGCGTCAAGAATATCCTGTCTAAGATCCCCGGAATAAGCGACCAGGTAAAGGATATGGATTTTGACGACAGACAGCTTGACAGGGTCGGCGCAATGATATCTTCAATGACAAAGAAGGAAAGAGAGGATCCGTCCATTATCAATCCTTCAAGAAAAAGACGTATCGCTGCGGGCAGCGGTATGAAGGTGGAAGATGTCAACCGCCTTATGAAGCAGTATGAACAGATGCGCAAGTTTATGAAATCAATGAACTCAAGAGGTAAGGATGGTAAGCGTAAGCGCCTTCCCGGACTCGGAGGAATGCCCTTCGGAGGCATGGGCGGCTTCAGAAGATAAGAGGCTGCGTTAAGTTTGCTTTCACCCGGTTATTTCCGGTGAAATATATGTCCGGCAGAAACTGAGTGCAGGATCTGACGGTAAAATGATTTAAAAAGAAAATTTGGAGGTAAGTAAAATGGCAGTAAAGATCAGACTTCGCCGTATGGGCGCAAAAAAGGCTCCTTTCTATCGTGTAGTGGTAGCTGATTCAAGATATCCCCGTGACGGCAGATTTATTGAGGAGATCGGTACATACAATCCCCTCGCAGAGCCCACAGAGTTTAAGGTAGATGCTGATAAGGCTAAGAAATGGATCGCTAATGGCGCTCAGCCGACTGATACCGTTAAGGCACTTCTTAAGAAAAACGGAATTATTGAGTAAGAATATTCCCGGAGGAAAAGATGAAAGAATTACTTATTGCTATTGTTACAGGTCTTGTTGAAAAACCTGACGAAATTACAGTTAACGCTGATGATGTTAATGATGAAGGCGTTGTTGTTTATCATCTCCATGTATCAGAGGATGATATGGGCAGAGTTATCGGAAGACAGGGCAGAATAGCTAAGGCTATCCGTACAGTAATGAGAGCTGCCGCTGCAAGAAACGATGAAAAAATTCAGGTAGAGATCGAGTGATTATTAAGAAACAGGGAGGACTGAACAACGGTTCTCCCTTTTCTTTAATAGTTCCGGTCGTTTTCTGTGCCGGAGCAGGATTTCACGCTCTGCGGAGCGCGACCAAAGGCTCTGCCTCAGGAAACCGCAAGCCTTTGAAAAGGCTTGAGCGAAACTTTGAATTCTGGGTGCGTTGCCGGGTCAATAAGTCGGAAAAAGAGAGTGCAGCAGAAAAATAAAACGCAAAGTTCAGGTCCAGGGAGCAGCGCCCACCCTGGTGAAGGGAGAAGTATGAAAAAAGAATTTCTTGAGGCAGGGAAGATCGTGGGAGTGCATGGACTCAAGGGTGAGGTAAAGATAGATCCCTGGTGTGATGGCCCCGGATTTCTCAGCAGATTTAAAAGAGTATTTGATAAAGATGAAAATGAAATGAAGATAACCCGTGCAAGGGTTCAGAAAAATATCGTGATCGTAAAGTTTTCAGGTACGGATACACCTGAGCAGGCTCAGCAGCTCAGAGGACGTATTATTTATATATACAGAAAAGATGTGCGTCTGCCGGAGGGTGTTTATTTTGTGCAGGATATACTCGGTCTTGAAGCAGTAGATCAGGACAGTGCAGAGGTGTACGGAACTGTGACAGATGTGTTCCAGACAGGCGCAAATGACGTATATCAGATCACAAAGGACGGAAAGGATCATCTGATCCCGAAAATACCTGAGGTTGTGACAAAAATAGATACCGACCAGGGAAAAATATATATTAATACTAAGATCATAGGCGGGTTGTTTGAGGATGAGAATTGATATAATAACACTGTTTCCTGAAATGTGCGAGGCAGTGATGAGCGAAAGTATTATCGGCCGTGCAAGAACTAAGGGCGCAATTGAAATAAACTGCCATCAGCTCAGGGATTTTGCCTTTGACAAGCATAAAAGAGTCGATGATACAACCTACGGCGGCGGAATGGGAATGCTGATGAAGGCAGAGCCTATCGCACTCTGCTTTGAGGATATCTGCGCAAAAACAGGCAGCCGTCCGCATTTCATATATATGTCACCAAAAGGCAGAACCCTTACCCAGAACAGGCTCAGGGAGCTTTCACAGCTTGAAAATATTACTATCCTGTGCGGTCATTATGAGGGTGTCGATCAGCGGCTGATTGATGAATATATCGATGAGGAGATCTCAATCGGAGATTATGTCCTGACAGGCGGCGAGCTTCCTGCTCTCGTTCTTGCGGACAGCCTGAGCCGGCTTGTGCCGGGGGTACTATCGGATGATATCTGCTTTTCTGATGAAAGCCATTTCGACGGCCTTCTTGAATATCCGCAGTATACAAAACCTGCAGTGTGGAGAGAACGTGAGGTGCCGGAAGTCCTTCTCAGCGGACATCATGCGAATATTGAAAAATGGCGTATGGAAAAGTCTGTCGAGGAAACAAAGCTCAGACGACCGGATCTTTATGAAAAATATCTTTCTCAGAAAGAAGAAAGCTGAATTTATTCCGGATCTCTATAATTGTGAATTATTATCATAATAAGCTTTTTGTGGTAAGCAAGGATGATGTTTCACAAATTGGAAAAAGGTAACTATTGTGTCAATTTTGTTAGTACAGTATTGTGAGGAAAAAGTCGCCGGAGGGCATAAACTATACCATTTATTGTAGTTTATACGTTGAAATCAGACAGTTAATTTGACTCCCCGGAACAAAATTTATAAAATTACAGAAAAACATGTTCACGGACAGAACTAAAATTAAAATGTCTATATTAAAAATAGATGAAATTCTAAATGTCGGTATCAATAAATATATGCAAAATGCTGTTTTT
>ONRO01000386.1 GCA_900320235.1 uncultured Eubacteriales bacterium | reverse complement strand
TGCCGGAGTAAAACTTTTTCAGGCTATTAAAGACGTGAATCAAGGGTGCAGCGTCACGCTGCCGGCACGATGTTTGGTGTTATTTGCACATAATTGGAAGATTATGTAATAATATTTTTTTTGCTGCGACAGTTGAAAGTTTCTTTCTGATGTGATAAAATTCTGTTGTAAGGTTTTTGAAAGTTTGAATGTGAAAACTTGCAAAATTTCGACAAGTTTATAAAGAAAAAGCCATTTCAGCAAGAAAAGAGGAATTTTTATGTGCGGATTATGCGGATTTACTGGTCATGTTGCAGAAAGAGATGATGTTCTTCGCAGAATGACCGATGTTATTACACACCGTGGCCCTGACAGTGCGGGCTTTTATAAAGATAACAAAATATCAATGGGGTTCAGACGTCTGAGTATCATTGACCTTGAAGGCGGTCATCAGCCTATATATAATGAAGACAAAAGTCTTGTTCTGATGTTCAACGGTGAGATATACAACCATAAGGAGCTTCGTGAGGAACTGAAGGAGCTTGGTCATACATTCTATACAAATGCAGACTCAGAGGTGCTTGTACACGGTTTTGAACAGTGGGGTGAAAAACTACTCGGCAGACTCAGAGGAATGTTCGGCTTTGCCGTATACAATACAAAGGACGGATCCGTATTTATCGCAAGGGATTTCTTCGGAATAAAGCCTATGCACTATGCGGTTGTTGATGGTGAGCTTATATATGGCTCTGAAATAAAAAGTATACTTGAGCACCCTTCATATGTAAAGAAATTCAATTACAGAGCACTTGACAATTATCTTTCTTTTCAGTATGTAGTTCCGCCTGAAACATTTTTCGAGGGAATATACTGCCTGCTGCCCGGACATTTCATGTGGTTCAGGGACGGTCAGGTAAAGACGACAAGATATTTTGAGGCTACATTTGAGCCTGATATGACACTTACAGAAAAGGAAGCTGTTGACAGGATAGAAAACGTTTTTGAGAATTCCGTCAATGCACATAAGATCAGTGATGTTGAAGTCGGCTGTTTTCTTTCGAGCGGAGTTGATTCAAGTTACGTTTCTACATATTTCGCAGATCAGAAAACATTCACAGTCGGCTTTGATTTCGGAGATCATTACAATGAAATAAGCTGGGCTGAAGGACTTTCAAAGGAGATCGGAGTCGATCATCATACTCATCTCATAGGTTCAGAGGAATTCTGGTCAGCTGTTCCTAAGGTGCAGTATCAGATGGATCAGCCGCTTGCGGACCCGTCATGTATAGCTCTGTATTTCGTATCAAAGCTTGCGAGTCAGTATGTCAAGGTTGTACTTTCAGGTGAGGGCGCAGATGAGCTTTTCGGCGGATATACTGTTTACAATGAACCGCATGTATTCAAGGCATATCAGAAGATACTTCCTGAAAAGCTGAGATATGCTCTTGCAAGAAAGGCAAAGAAATGGCCGCATATCAAAGGCAGAGGGTATGTACTCAGAGGTGCAAGAAAGACAGAGGACAAATTCATCGGAAATGCTTTCATGTATGATGATGAGGAAAAAAGACAGATACTCAGGGATGATTCGATTGTTACACGTCCTCAGGATCTCTGCAGGAAATTCTATGACAGAGCGAAAAACTATGATGATGTCACAAAAATGCAGTATCTGGATATCAATCTCTGGATGGTCGGGGATATTCTTCTCAAGGCTGACAGAATGAGTATGGCGAATTCTCTTGAGCTGAGAGTACCGTTCCTTGACAGAGAGGTATGGAAGGTAGCGAGGACTATCCCGACAAAATACCGTATTGCACACGGCACAACAAAATATGCTCTTCGTCAGGCAGCCCTTCGTCATCTTCCCAAGGCAACAGCCCAGAAGCCGAAGCTCGGATTCCCTGTACCGACGAGGGTATGGCTCAAGGATGAGCAGTATTACAACAGAGTAAAGGAAATGTTTACATCTGAAACAGCTAAGAAGTTTTTCAATACGGATCTGATAGTTTCATATCTTGACGATCATTTCAACTGTAAGGATGACAACAGCCGCAAAGTCTGGACTATTTATGTATTTCTTGTATGGTACAATATTTATTTTGGTGATGACAACAAGGTTGAGCGTCCGGAATAATACTGCTATTAACTGAAAATAAAGCCTGGCAAGGCAAATAATCCCCTCGTCGCAGGACGAGGGGATTTTCTGGCAGAAATAGTTAGATTCAAAAACGCAGGTACGAAAGGGCTGACTAAGCCGTGAATTGCGACACCGGAGGTGCCTTTTTTGGTTACTTCACCTTCAAAATCTGAGTAAAATAATAAACATTAGAGAAGCAAAAATTTTAGCGGCAGCTTTATTTTTTTGAGTAGGTATCTTATCCTTGTATTCATCAAGTGACTTTACCCGTTCCTGAATCTTCGGCGGATAATTATACAGGGTTTTGATCGGGTTTCTGGACATGACATAGACCATAATTGTAAATGCAATACACAGGATAACGCTTTAGAGTGTTAATAACATTCTATCACATCCCCGATTATGATGATACTACTATATCGTGATATTATCACGAAACTAAAAACTATACAATATCTTATGAAAACAAAAAAGCTGCCGCACCATATGGTATGACAGCTTTTTTCAGCGGAGACGGTGGGATTCGAACCCACGAGCCCGTAAGGGCTAACGCATTTCGAG
>ONRO01000081.1 GCA_900320235.1 uncultured Eubacteriales bacterium | reverse complement strand
TTTAAATGAGCATCAATTTGTGCGTCCGGCGACAACCAATCCAACGTTTCCGTCGGGTATAGCATCAAAAGAGCATCATATTTTATTTGAAAAATACGTGCTGACAATCGTTCTAAATCGAAAAAATTTCTCCGCAATACATTTTTCGATTCAACAGAATTTTGTGTTATCTTTGATTAGGCGTCGCAAATTTTTAAAATGCATCTTGGATTATAACACATTTTCTATGATGGAAGTTTCTCTTAATACGATATCATTTAAATGATCAACTATAAACTTTTGGCTTTCTCTGCTATATAAATTCACATCATAGGTATTACCGTATGCGCTTGTCCTTTGTATCGACGTCATACCGATTGTTGATGATTTTTCAGTTAATACTTTAAAGCATTTTCCTCCTTCCGATGTGCTTTTTCTAAGATATCCTTCTTTTTCTAGCCATGATGTGATTTGTACAGCCTGCAATCGCTTCATTTTCGATTTATCAATGACTTCATTTATTTTGTAGCAAAATGCACTTATTGAAATTGGCGTATCAGAAAATTCTATTTTTGCTTTGTCTTCTTCTGATAAATAAAAAGCATATTTTCTTCTGTTATCAATATGAGTTGGATTAAAATCAAGTTTTAATAATTTGTCAATTACAACAGCCGCATCTTTAAGTATTCTTTTATTAAATGATGAATTTAAAATACTATCTTCTAGTGAATATCCTGTTTTAGGGTCGAATCCATCAGCTAACAACTCTAAGTTCTTGTGAAGCAATACTAGATCGTCAATATTCATAATAAATTACCTCAATAATCCCATTGTATCTTATTTGCTATTGAAAACATTTTTTTCGCTTCATCTGGCTCTACCATATTTACAAAATAGATTTTTCCATACAAATGCTCCTTGAAAAAAGCCTTCTCGCAATTAATTTTTTCCATATGACTAACCACACCGTACTTTGAACAATAGTAAAGTTCTTGATAAATATTTCTTTTATAATTCTTTGATACTCGCACTAAATCTCCATTAACTATTAGTCCGGTCACTTCTTGTCGTTGATGTGAATATGCTATTCTTGTCTTTTTTTTATTCAAAGAAAACTGTTCGTCCTTAACTATCGTTGAAACCGCTCCAACAATAGATTTAATATCAGTTTGCCCGGAAAAAGTTAAGTCATCCGCATATCTTGAATATACAGCTTCATATTTTTTGGCCACCGCATTTAATCTTGCATCTAGTTTAAGGCAAGCAATATTTGATAAATACGGACTAGCAGGAGACCCTTGAGGTAATCTACCTTTAAAAGTGCAAAGTTTTGCCAACAAAAAAGACACTTCATTTGTATAGCCATAATACGCAAAAATTCTATAGATTCTTTCAAACGAAATTGAAGGAAAAAAATCTTTAATATCTAAATTCACAATACAATTCTGATTCAAATGTCTCTTTGCATTATCTAAAATAGATTTATTTATACAAAATCCTACTGCACAATCAGAAATACGAATTTTATATAAAATATTTTTTAGTATCCATCGTTGAATGTATTTTAAATCCATAGAAGGACTATCTATCTCTCTAAAACCGCTACTTTTCTTTGGAATTCTTAATTGCGAATAGAACAATTCATCAGAAAAAAGCATTTTTGCTAAATCTGATACTGATATCCCAATAAGCAAAGCAAAATGCTTCAAATCGAAAATAACAGGAAGATTATTATCTAACAATCTAGTTGCATATCGTGTGCATTTTGAAGCATAATTGATACTCTTTCCTTGTTTATCAATTTCAACAATTAGTTTTTCGAGATATAATTGTTTATCCATAAATCATTTCCTTTTAAAATGAAAAGTGGTATGCCGATACTAATTCTGTTATTGAAAAACACGTAATTTAATTGTTAATTAAACAATTAAATTACTGTTAAATAATTGTAATTCCAATTGTTTAACATCTAATTCTTCATTGAAGAATTAGATGTTAAATTAAGAAACGTTACAACTACGAAAAGCAACTTGCTTTTCTGCTTCTATCAGCATACCAACTTTTCTGTATAATAACAGTTAATTGGACAAATGACTCATCCGCAACTGATATTATCGTTTGAACTTTTTTTCAAAATTCAAAGGTACATATGGTTCATCGAGGGGCAATGCATTTTCTAGATCTATATGAGAAAAAGAACAAACTGCTTGATATTCTATTTCATCTCCATTATTTGAAACTAAATATTTAATTCCCTTATTTGTAATGCTGAGAAGAATGTTATCATCATATTCAAGAAATGCATAATCTATTAGTAACTCAATCAAATCAGATATTTGTTTATTATTAAAACCTAATATGAGCATTAACTCTGAAATAGAGTAATTTTTCTTTTTCTCTTTAAAGTAAGAGAGAGCTAACAGGATTCTATACTGATCCATTTTTCATCACCGCTTTGTTTTTATAATTGGATTTTTTACGCTCTTTGCTTTTCGTCTTCATTGTTTGCCATGAAGGACGAGAATCGTTGTTACGAGGAAAAATAGATCTATATGTATCCGTATCATAACGAATAAACCCTAGCGTGTTATTAGGTGTATTATTATAAAAAACAACCAGTGATTGTGAGTTTCTGAATCCCATAATATGTTTAGAGGGTATCCCAAAATATTCTGACAAGTGAGTAATTTCTTTTTGTGCCAATTTATTGTTCACGAAGTAGTCTTGCTCAAAAGCTTTATCTTGAGTGTTAAATGATATAGGATAATAATTAATTCCTCGCTCTTTGCAATAACTATATATTTTTATAATAGATAGTTGCATAGAACAGATAGTAACGAAAAAGATATTTTTGGTTTTATATCTTTCGGGATTTTTTTCAAGTTCATCAATCATGCTTTTTCCACTACCGCTGAAATCATCAATAAATACTATATTTTGAATATACTCCCATGCTTCTTCATCTATCGCATCCATGTTTTCAAAACAAATATGTTTATTAATTCTATTAATGTATTTATATTCATTCCAATAGTCATTTGAACTGTTTGTTTGACCATCCTCAGATTTAATATATACATAAATAGTATTTTCATCATTGATATTGTGGCACTCAAGCATTTTCGAATGTAATTCTCTCAAACAAAAATTTGTTGTTGAGTGTGAATAGTATTTTAAATTATCTAACAATATAAAGACCGTTGCATAATTTTTCTGCGGAATTTGCTTCAACCATGTTTCAAATCTTTCGTTAAAGGATATCAATCTTTCATCTAATTCTTTTCCTTCACTCCATTTACTCAAATACCATTCTTTCCGTTTTGATTTATCCATATCAAAATCACCTACCTACCCAAACCAATGACTACTTTGTTAATGTTGTTTTCATATTATCAATTTTTGATTTTACAATATACGATTAACATTTACTTTTTTGCCAGACAAATAATGCTCGTAAAACATTGATGCGGGAACAAAACGCACCAGTATGTTTTGTAAGCCGAGATTATGTAGCATTTGAAGCTTAACTTCACCTTTGTCCATTACATTAGATTGTTCGGTTGGTAGCAAAAAGCAGTTAGTAACATTATTTATAGAATGCTCATTTATAAAATCCATGAAAGCAAGTTGATAAAGATACTGCTTTGTTACAGATTCTATTCCTGGTTGACCATGAGGGCTCCTATCTTCTTCCAAAATAGCTACATAATATTTGGCATCAAAAATAAGAAATTGATGAACTCCATTATTGTTGTTTATTGTAACTAAATCCGGTATCAATGTATCGGCTGCAGTCTTATTTGTTGCCGTCCAAAATGGTTTCCCGATTAAATCTATCAATCTGTCATTGGCATTGTATTTTTCATTCAATCTAACAGGCAATTCTAAATCCTTTAATCTCATATTTAATTGATTATTCAATACGCATGAGCAAACATCTTCCCAAACCAAATTAAAACTGATTGTGCCAAAAACAGAAAAACAATCTAATTCTCTTAAGTCACCGTCATATGCGATATAGGCATACATTGTTTTTAGAAGAATCTGTTTACGAGTATTAAACTGTACATTCAACTCATTTTCAAGTCTGTATAAAATATAATCTTTTTCTCCGAAGCTATCTATCTCATCATCAGAAATATCTACTCCATTTATCTCAAACAGGTCAAGTAAGTCTGCCTTTTGTAATTCACGTGAAGCTTTTGTTACAATACATTCGTGTAAACGCTTAAAATAATTATATTCGTCTTCAACGCGCTTTTTTGTTTTAAGCTCCCCGTAATAAGGACGATTATTATGAAAAATAGCAAAAGAATCATTTATAGTCTTTTCCCAATGTATTTCTCCGTTTCCGTTTACTTCAACAATATCTTCCGTATTTGAATACAATCCAAATTCATAATAATCGTTTAGCAAGAAAAGAAGAACTGCAAGCAGATTAAAGGATTGTCCTTCATCACTGTTGATAGAAATATGAATTACCTGCTCTTTTGTATTGTATCTTTCAAGAACCTTAAGAACTTGCTGTAATTCGTGTTTTGGCTCATGATTGCTCAGAATATATTTCGGATAGCACTTTATGACACAGCCAGAAATAATTAGTACACCAACAAACGTAAAAACATAATAGTAATCATTCTCTCCTTGTTCAACACTGGTTATTTCAACATCCTGATCATTCAAAAGTGTTAAGTCTTTTTGAGGCAGAGAACGGGTCACGGTTTTAAGAACACCATACTCTTTTAGTTTTCGAATAACAGGGATTACTCTTTCCTCCGACAAATGAAGAAGTTGACATAACTGCTTTTGTGTATATCTTTTTTGCTCCCTAATATATTGAGAAATCATAGCTAATTATCCCCGATAGCAGATTGCGGACTATCTTGTGACACTTCTTTCACTTGAGAAGTAATTGATGTATTAAAAATATAAATACCCTTTTTCTCAAATTCATTACAAATCTCAGAATACCTAAGAGTTCGGCCTTCACAACCTTCAAAAAGCTTTGCCTGACGCTGTTTAGCTGCATCTTCAAAAAGATACATAATTACTTTATTCTTAAATACAGCAGCAAATTGTTCCTCGTCAATATCGCCACTTTCCGGAACTACTATGCTACGCGAAATAAAATAAGGACCCAGTTGCTTATCTTCATTAATTTTTTGTTCAGCCAGATAATCATTTATAGCTTTTCTCAATGAATTCCACTCTACACGTTTTCTATATTCCGAAGAGCCAAATGTAACGTATTTTTCGTTCAAATCAGAATCATTTTCATTAATCCCGATATACTGAAATTCCCAACGTCTCTTAAAAGCCGTATCCATAGGGAACACTCCTTGGTCAGCGCTGTTCATAGTTGCCCAAATAAACATATTATCCGGTATTCTAAGAGTTGAAAAATCTCCAGATAATTCACCAAGTTCTTCGTTTAAATACTTTTTAACATCCTCACTTGTTTGAATAGGATATTCACTAACACCGTGCTCGTCCCTATCCAACAGTTGAAAAACATCGCCAAATACTGCGGCTACATTAGCTCTGTTAATTTCTTCAATTAACAGAAGACAAGGAGTTGGATTTGAACAGCCTCTCTTCAACGCTTTTACTAATACTCTCAGAAACGGACCAGGCACAAACCTATATGAAATAGAATCTTTACCCTCATCATCTTTGCAAGAAACAGGTTTATATGTTCCAACAAAACTCGCGTATGAATAATCTGGGTGGAATGTCACTCGCTCACATTCTCCGCCGTTTTTTAATAACTCCGTTGCATCATTATTTAACGAATAGCTTTTTCCCGTACCAGGAGCACCAAAAACTATTCTGTTATGTGCTTTAAAATACTGAAATCCTGAATAATAATTGATTTGATGTGTACTGACTAAAAATGTCTTGTATTTTTCTAATCCACAGCTACATGCCTTGTTTCCCGCAGTTTGATTAAACTTTTCAAATCCATTTTCATTATACAAATAATTCATATATTCCTTTAGTGAATCTACATCTTGTATTTGAAAAATAGACGTATAAGATTTATATGGAAGAAAAGTTTTATATGCGTTTTCCATTTGATTCAAATAAGAATAGATTGTAAACTCACTATAAGGATCACCATTATCTTTTCGAACAGAGTGCATCCATCTCTTAAAAGCTTCTTTCTGTTCTTCAGCTGAACGGTCGCCTGCATTACTATCAGATGTATTATCCAAAGTGTTTTGTCCCAACGAAGAACTTGCGATACTATTTTTTGTCTGAGATAGTTTCAAAAACGTATCTACTCTTTTTTGATAACTATCTAACCGTTCTCTATTTGCGTCTTGAATTTGGACAGTATTGCGTGAGTATGATAAATAAGGATTCATGCCATCGGAGAGCATTGATTTAAGGATACGTAAAGTTCCCTTCGCCTCTTTATCTCCATCAATATCAACTGATTCTCCAGATTCTAATGCGGTACTATAGATGCTTTCTTGGTTAAACAATAATTCTTGTCCAGCATTGTCCATTTTGAAAATAGCCGGCTCTGATAATGCTGTTAACAACGCCAAGAGACTTTGCTCAAAAGTATCTTTGGCAGATATATTCAAGCCTATCCACTTTAACAAGACCTGAAGATAATCAGCTTTATCTGACTCTATTAAGCAATGAATGATGTCCATGTTGGACGTAAAAATCAGTTTTTTTGCAAATCTTTTTCCTCCGGTGCGTTCTGCGCTATTTGGTTTATTTGAGTCAATATAGCTAACCTCTGCAATTCTCCAAACCAATTCAAATGCCACGATTAAAGATTCAAGCTGTGACTTGAATAACTGATTATCATTCACTTTACGAAGTGCTATTTCCTTTTCTATTTGATTGGTTTCCATCACCGGCTCACAATAATCATAGAAACGTTCAAATAAACTTCTATCTATACCGATTTTCGATTGTTCTTCAACAGAATATGACAATTCAGCCTTTCTACCGTCTGCTTCCCAAAGCAAAATTGCAAGTGCTATAGTAGACTTTACGTGCGGAAGAGAAGATTTTATTCCTAATTTCAAATCTCTATTTCTATACTCTTTTATGCTAGCGGGTCTATTCATTATTTTTCTCCATGTCAATCATAATTGTTTTAGCTATTGCATTTGCGAGAAGTGGTGGAACTGCATTGCCAACTTGCTTCATCTGTGAGCTTTTATTCCCGATGAAAACAAATGTATCAGGAAATGATTGTATCCTCGCTGCTTCTCTTACCGTTATTGCTCGATTAAGATAAGGATGCGTAAACTTTCCGGAAGAAGGAGTATCAAATCTTGTAGTTATTGTTACTGATACTTCATCTTTTCTCATTCTTGTCCAAGTGCCGCTATAAATTGATTTGGTAAGATGATTTTGGGGTAGCACTTCTCTTCCAGAGTTTGGCGGAATCATTGACAATCGTTCCAAGGCAATTTTTGAGTGATTAGTGGCAACATGATTATGTAGTTTTTTACTATCTTTACGCGATAAACGTTCATAATCGCTCTCAGCATCAAAATAATAATCCTGTTCTTCCATTCCTTCGCCAGAATTAAGAAAAGCTAAATCGCTTATTGCATCCCATACAGTCACCTTGTAGTTATATGGTTCAGGAAGAGATACTTTTTTATCACCTTTTTTCCCAATTATTACAGCACGTTTTCTATTTTGCGGTACACCAAAATCTGCTGCGTTTAAAACATCACAATTCAATGTGTATCCTAAATCATGGAATAAGTCAGTAATTTCATTTTTGAAGTACCCTTTTTCTGCTGTTAATAAATTTGGAACATTCTCCATTACAAAATACTTTGGAGAGACTAATTCAACCACTTTAACGAAATACTTAAACAGAAAGTTTCGCTCATCATTTATCGACTTGCGCTGCCCTTTTTGTGAAAAACCTTGACAAGGCGGCCCTCCGATAATTACATCAATTTTATTTTTATATGGTAAAAACGTATTTTGAAGATTTAATGCTGTAATATCCCCAATTATCATCTTAGTTTCTTTATGGTTAAAAATATAGGAACGTGCTATTGATTCTTCGTACTCGTTTGCAAGAACCACATCGAACCCACACATTTCGAAGCCTAATGATAATCCTCCAACACCAGCAAATAAATCTATGACAGTTGGTTTACTCATGATTTATTAATCCTCTCAACAGCAGTGCGATAATAATCTGCATCAAGCTCAATGCCAACAAAATCTCTATTTAACCTTTTGCAAATAACTCCTGTAGTACCACTACCCATAAATGGATCCAAAACACAATCATTTTCATTGGTAAGTAACTCAACAAAATGTTGAATTAACGCTTCAGGCTTTTGCGTAGGATGCTTCCCGTAACGTCGTTCATTGTTTGGTGTAACAGAGGTTTCGATAAAATCATGATACAGATTTCCATTGTTGTTAAAGGTTCCTGTTCTTGTTTTGTATGTAAAATAAATCCATGCTTCTGTTGAATTAACAAAATGAAGATTCATATTTCGAGGCATCGGATTTGTTTTGTGCCAAATCCCGGTTGTTTTGTAATAAAACCCATGTTTTTCTGCTATTCTTATTATTGTTTCAACCTTAATAATTGCCATGAACATTATCATAGCACTTCCCTTTTTTGAAACACGAGCAGCTTCTTCAAAAAACCGGTTCATAGATTCTGCCCATTCTTCGAAATCCATATCATCCCAACCAGCATTTACAAAAAAGTTTTCTCTTAGTTTATTGAGATTAGTATCGCGATTTTTCATAAAACTCGCTAAATTATATGGAGGATCAGTCAGTACTAAATCAACGCAATTATCATCAAGCTGTCGCATTGCCTGTATACAATCTGACTGAAATAATTCTATTGCCATCTTTACCCCTCAAAACATATATAAATATCCATTTAATAATATATCATAAATCAACAGAAAATACAAATATTTTTACAAACAATCTTTATTTTTTCTTTTGAATTAGTCAATATTCATCAATTACAAATAAAATAACCAACTCACAAGGAAATAACGATTTATTATCTTTTACAACTCAAACCCATCCGTAATTCCGTTGAGCAGCTTCATATCTCTCTTGACGTAGTAGAGCTCGGTGATTTCGGATGTGGTGTGGCCGAGGAGGTCGGCTACCTGACGCGGGGTAAGCGACTTGATGTTGCCGTCTTTATCTTTCGTGCCGTTGATTAATCTTGTGGCGAAGGTGTGGCGGAGCGAGTGCAAGCCTTTCGTTTCGATGCCGGCGGCTTTGAGAATTCTGTAGAAT
>ONRO01000383.1 GCA_900320235.1 uncultured Eubacteriales bacterium | reverse complement strand
CTTCGCAATTTTTACTGCATACTCTGTTGCGCCGTTATCTTCATTATACAAAAGGAACAGCAAAAGATATTTGTCCTTTACAAGTCTTTTACTGCTCAGTGCAAGCCAGTCCTTTTTTTCTATCTGAAGTGTAGGGTCTATAAGGCAGACACTGTCAATACCCATACCTGACAGAATATCTACTCCTGAATCTTCTCTGACAGAGATCGCAGAATATTCCTCAAGCATGGGTTTTATTTCATCTATCTCGTCTTTTTCAAGTTTGCTTTTTCCGAAGCTTGATACAAAAGCAAGTTTTTTAGCTCCCGGTGCAGCATAATTCAGATAGTAGCTTTTATCAACGCCATGATTATACTTACTGTTCCATACCTGATCGCTTCCGGTTATGTATACATCCGCTTCCGGCGGAGACTTCAGAATATCATCATTGGTAATATACTGCTTTTCGCTGAGATGAATATATTTCTTTATAAATCCGCCGAAGGTTATATCCTTGAGAGCGAATGAAGGTATTTTTGCTGTATAGTATACAGTTCTTTTAAGCTTTTTTCCTTCAAGAGAGGGCGGATATTCCAGAAAAAGCGGTTTTTTCGCCCTGTACGGTGAAATATAGTCAATGATCTCGCATTCGACACCCATATCCTCGAGTATCTTCTGCGTTGCATATGTCTGCAATACAGAGCCATAGTTATATATTCTGTGCATCGTAATAACAGAAGCCTTCATACTCTTACTCCACTTTATTTTTTCACCCTTACAAAAAAGCACAGTGCTTTTCTTGTAAGTCCATAGCCCATTATCCTTTTAAGCTTATTGACCTTTTTTACTTTATTGCTGATATCATAATTCAGCAGTCCCTCAAGCTCCTTCATCTCACTGAGAAGCTGTTTATTCTTTATTCCGGATGAAACTCCGAGCAAAACCGAATATTCATATGCATAATATGAAGCAAGCAGTTCTGACTTTTCATTATCTTTCAATTCAAGTGCCTGTTTATATCCCTTTTTGCACATAAACAGTTTATCAGCCACAAGCTTTTCATTCTTTCCTACTGTGATAGAACCTTGTCTTTGCTGACGGTAGCAGTAAAACGGATTTTCATAGAAATCAAACCGTCCTGCATATATCATAAGATCTCCGCACCAGTCCATATCCTCGCTCAGATATCCCTCTTTAAAGCGCATTTCATGTTCATCTATCACTGATTTTTTTATTACCTTATTCCATGCTGCCGCACGATAAATATTATTCTCAATCAGATATTTTACAGCATTATTTGTATTCTTGTCAATAATTTTCTCACGATCTGCCTGTACGTTCAGAATATAAGTATATTTTTCATCGCTTTCATAATATCTTTTTGCCGGAAATACAAGAATATCCGCATCGGTTTCTGTCAGATTTCTGTGTATATTTTCAAGTGCGCTGTCATCGTCCCAGAAATCATCACTGTCAATAAATATTACATATGATCCGCTGCAAACGTCAAGTCCGGCATTTCTTGCACTTGACAATCCGCCGTTTTTTTATGTACCGCCCTGATACGCTTGTCTTTTTCAGCGTATTCATCACACATTTTCCCGCATTTATCCGGAGAACCATCATCCACCAGTATCAGTTCAAAATCCTGCCAGGTCTGTGACAGAATACTTTCCACACATTTTCCGAGATACTGCTCTACTTTGTATACCGGTACTATTATACTAAAGAATGTCATATCTTTCACTTATTCGTTCTCCGTTTCATTTTCTTATAATTACGATCTGGAACAATAACTCCGTGAAGCAATGATGCAACACTGCACAGCAGGCCTCTCGGACATTTTCTGATCATCTTTGTACGAAATTTCACTCCTGAACTGCGGTTATCCTCCATAAGCGGAACATCAGCCCACGGTGACATTGATTTATAATCAAGAAAACGCTGAAGCATAGGATGCTGATTTCCTTTTATCCACGGTCTGAGTCCGTCAAGGAAGCAGGTGGTGAAATGAACAATTACAGGGTTTTTCACTGCATCCTCAAATTCCTGTCTGCTGTAAAAATATTCCTCACAGCTTCTGCGTATTTTCAGGACCTGATCATATGTTGCGTAAAAATAGATCGAAAGCGTATTATATTTCATCGGAAGCTTTATTTTTTATCTTGTTCAACAACACCGTTAAGAACATCCTGATCAAGATAAGCAAGACTGCTTCCGTATTTTTTTATATAGTCAGTAAATTTCTGTTCATATCCGTTACTTCTGACTTCATCAAGATTCAGAAAGACGATTCCGCCGTTCATATAGTAATCGCCGGGATTCATATCCACATTTCTGCGATATCTGTCATTGATACATTCAAGTATTCCGCCAAACACTTTTCCGCTCATATCCGTATTCCACAAAGGCTCAAGTGAACCCACGATGATCGTATCGCAGTCGATATTAAGCACCTTATGGACATTTTCAGGCAAAGCACTTGCCATATACAATCTTCCGAAAGTGCTGATATTCCACCTGCGTGTATCAATATCTTCACCGGTCAGGGCTTTCATATCAGGCATTGGCACAAAGCTTATTTTTCTGCCGTATCCGTTCACCAGATCAGTCAGTTTCTTCTTATTATCGCCTGATATATTATTATCCATGATGTAGATATTTATTTCTTCAGTTTTTTTATTGTTTTCCAACATTGACAAGATAGAAATACCTGTCAGAAAGGCGTAACTATCGCTGCTTGAATATAAGATTTCCATATTATCCTCTCAGAACAATAAATTTTTTCAGCATCCGTCTGCTGATGCAAATTCTCTGAATCCGGG
>ONRO01000007.1 GCA_900320235.1 uncultured Eubacteriales bacterium | reverse complement strand
CGCTGCCGGAGGCCCTTTTCAAGATATGAAAATTCTTTATTTTCAATTATTCTTGGAATAGGGTCAAACGGAAAGAGCTGTTCTTTGAATACGCCGTTTTTATAAATACCGAATTTAACTCCGTATCTTGACAGAAGCCTGTTGATCGTTTCTGAATTTCTGATCAGATCATTCATTTTTATCCCTCCTTAAAAATAGACAAGGGTGCTCATCCTCAACAGACAAACACCCTTGTTTGATGGAATAATATTATCACGGATTAAATAATTTGTCAATATAATTTTGCAGGATTTTATAATAAATATTTCATGTTTTTGCAATCTTGGTTATTTTTCGGAAAATTAGAGTTATATTATGAATTTATGCATACTTGATATTGCAAAGATGAGAAAGTTATGTTATACTTGGCACATCAGAATACAATTTTACGGAAGTGATAAACAATGCACCGTTTTCCTCGGATAGGGCAGAGAATAATAAAATCCGCAGCGGCAGTGGCACTTTGCATGACTGTATACTATATCCGCAGTCTTCTCCCGATTCAGAACGGAATACCGTTTTACAGTGCCCTTGCAGCTCTGTGGTGTATGCAGCCATATGTTGATACAACAAGGAATAATGCAGGTCAGAGAACCTTCGGAACACTTACCGGTGCGGCATACGGTCTGGTTTTTCTTAACCTTCTGAATTTCATAGGCATTACCCGTCCGGTATTTGTATATCTTCTGGCAAGTGCAATGATAATTCCGGTTATTTATTCAACGGTCATACTGAAGAAGAGAAATGCATCCTTTTTCTCCTGTGTGGTATTCCTGAGCATTGCCCTGACACACTCCTTTGATGAAGATCCGTATATTTTTGTCTTTAACAGGGTACTGGATACTTTTATCGGAATAGGCATAGGAATAGGTATCAATGAACTGCATATTCCGATAAAGCATGATAACGAAACACTGTATATAAGCGGGATCGATGATGTTCTGGTATCAGCGGATAAGCATTCTGTTCCTTACAGCAAGGTGGAGCTTAACAGACTGATAAAAAGCGGAGTGAAATTCTCTATTTCAACAGTCCGGTCATCTGCCGAGCTTATTTCTGCAATGGAAGGTGTGGAGCTTAACCAGCCTGTTATTGTAATGGATGGTGCTGCGTTGTATGACATAAGAGAAAACCGATATATTGAAACCTTTCCCATGTCAGAGGATATCTGTTCAGAGGCGGAAATGATAATTGAAGAAGCCGGGCTGCATTACTTTGAAAGTGCACTATGCGATTCAACACTTTTAACATATTACGGCAGATTAAAAAACACGGCTGAAAAGGATATTTTTGAAAAAAAGCGGCGCTCACCACATATTAATTTTATCAGCAACTCATTCAGGCATAAGGGAGAAAAAGTTCTGTGTCTTACTGTTATTGCAGATGAAACCGAAATTGCCCTTCTGGAAAAGAAAATGACAAAGGCACTTGGCAATAATATCAGGATAACAGTAAATCCCGGCGGATATGAGGGTTATCTGAAGATGAAAATCTGTTCTGCCGCTGCTTCAAAGCAGGAGATGATAAAAAAGCTTCAGCAGTACACCGGAGCGTCCAGAACCGTTACCTTTGGAAGCATAAAGGGAGAATACGATGTCTATATTCATGACGGAGGAGGAAACGCCACAATAAAAAAGCTGAAAAAACTATATCGCAATGGTTCTGTACATTAATAATTATTTATACAGGTTTGTTTTTGTGTGAAATACACAAAATATAAAAGTTGAGATATTTCAATTATTGACAAGTAAGTTTGATTGTGCTATTATTTCGGCATAAGAATTAAGCAAAGGCGCTTCTTCCATTATCAGGAAGGAGCGCCTTTTTTCAGAGGGGTGATAGTATGCTTAAAGAATCCATGTATGCTGCATTTGAGAAAAACAACAATATCTCGTCTGAATATATGGAAAGATACGGAGTAAAACGAGGTCTGAGGAATTCTGACGGAACAGGCGTTATGGCAGGCATTACAAATATATGCAATGTTCACGGCTATGTTGTTGATGACGGAGAGAAACAGCCGGCTGAGGGCAGGCTGATTTTCAGAGGTTACAGCATCAATGATCTGATAGAAAGAGTAATGTCGCAGGACAGGTTCGGTTATGAGGAAATAGTTTTTCTCCTGCTTTCCGGAAGACTTCCTGATAAAGACGAGCTTTATGAATTCAGCACTATACTATCTGAAAACCGTGCACTTCCTGGCACATTCTTTGAAGATATGATACTCAAAGCGCCGTCACGGGATATTATGAATAAGATGGCAAGATCCATACTTGCTTTGTATTCATTTGACCCTGTGCCTGAATCAGGAACTGCCGAACATGAGGTGGATACAGCTATTTCACTTATTGCAAAAATACCTGTTATCATGATATGTGCATATGAGGCGAAAAAGCGTTTTTACTGCGGAGAAACAATGATACTCCACCCACTGATAAAGGGTCAGTCCACCTCAGAAAATATACTGTCAACACTCCGCGCCGACAGAAAGTTTACACATGACGAAGCAAAACTGCTTGATCTTATGCTAATGCTTCATGCAGAGCACGGAGGAGGCAATAATTCTTCATTTTCCTGTCGGGTGCTGACTTCATCAGGCACGGATCCATATTCAGCATATGCTGCTGCAGTAGGCTCACTGAAAGGTCCGAGACACGGCGGAGCAAATCATAAGGTGCTGGAAATGCAGGAGTTTATAAAAGCGAATGTAAGAAACTGGGACGATGATAAGGAGCTGTCGGCATATCTCAGAAAGATTCTGAAAAAAGAAGCCGGCGACGGCAGCGGACTTATCTATGGAATGGGACATGCAGTATACACACTATCTGATCCTCGTGCTGTAATACTGAAAAAATATGCAGGAAAGATGGCTAAGGGCACTGAATTTGAAAAAGAATTTCATCTGCTGGAGTCAATCGAGCGGCTGACACCGGAGGTTTTCAGAGAGGTCAGACATTCTGACAAGGCAATGTGTGCAAATATAGATATGTACAGCGGCTTTGTCTACAAAATGCTTGGAATACCGCAGGAGTTGTTCACACCGTTGTTTGCGGTATCAAGAATGGCAGGCTGGTGTGCTCACCGCTTTGAGGAAATCAACAGCGGCAAAAGAATTATCCGTCCTGCATATAAGTCCATATCCAAAGAAAAAGAATACATCGATCTGGAGGAGAGGGAATTATGATGGAAAAAATCAGGATGACAACACCGCTTGTTGAAATGGACGGCGATGAAATGACCCGTGTTTTATGGAAGATGATAAAGGATATACTTATCCTGCCGTATGTTGATCTTAAAACAGAGTATTATGATCTGGGGCTTGTTCACAGAAATGAAACCGACGACAAGGTAACAGTTGAATCTGCCGAAGCAACAAAAAAATACGGTGTAGCAGTCAAATGCGCGACCATTACACCCAACGCAGCGAGGATGACAGAATATGATCTGAAGGAGATGTGGAAATCCCCCAACGGAACGATAAGGGCAATACTTGACGGTACAGTTTTCCGCGCGCCCATTCTTGCAGATGGTGTGACACCGTATATTCCTACATGGACAAAGCCTATTACCATTGCCCGTCATGCATACGGAGATGTTTATAAGAACACGGAAATGCAGGTGAAAAAGGGCAGCAAAGCAAAGCTTACGGTGGTTGATGAAAATGGCAGCGAACAGTCAGAGCTTATCTATGATTTTTCAGACAGTGCAGGCATCATTCAGGGACTTCATAACAAGGACAGATCGATCGAAGGCTTTGCACGTTCCTGTTTTAACTATGCACTTGATACAAAGCAGGATATCTGGTTTGCAACAAAAGACACTATTTCCAAAAAGTATGATCACCGTTTCAAGGATATATTTGCGGAAATATTTGAAAGCGAATACAAAAGCAGGTTTGAAGATGCCGGCATTGAATACTTTTATACTCTGATAGACGATGCCGTGGCAAGAGTAGTTCGTTCGGAAGGCGGATTCATATGGGCATGCAAGAATTATGACGGTGATGTTATGTCAGACATGGTTGCAACAGCATACGGCAGTCTTGCAATGATGACATCTGTACTGGTATCACCTGACGGAATTTATGAATATGAGGCAGCCCACGGAACAGTTCAGCGTCATTATTACAGATATCTCAAGGGAGAAAAGACATCTACCAATCCGGTAGCTACTATTTTTGCCTGGACGGGTGCACTCGCCAAAAGAGGTGAGCTTGACAGTATACCACAGCTTTGCAGTTTTTCTGAAAAGCTTGAAAAAGCAGTTATGAAAACCATCAGCGATGGTATTATGACCGGCGATCTTGCAGCGATCTCAAAGCTTGAAAACAAAAAAACCGTTGATTCGGAAACCTTCCTGAAGGAGATCAATATACGTCTGAGCAAAAGTTTACAGTTATAATAATATTTCCGAGGCAGAAGATAAAAACTTAAAAGAAGAACAGCCGTATTATCCATGAGAAATCATGCAGATGATGCGGCTGTATTATTATAATTCATTTTTAAGCTGTGCTTTTCAGCCAAAAAAGAAAGCTGTTTATTCCCCGGTAAAATACAAATGACAGCTTTTATTACGATCCGGTTCCGGCTTGGGTTGTCCATATTCTTTCATTTTCTGATGACATACAAGACCTGCAGATACTGCGGCACAGAATGGAATGTCATTGTCAAGGATAAGTATGCCCACTGTATATGTCTGTTATGAAGGAGGAAGGGCAAGCATTGATATTAACGAGGAGATTAAAACAATAGGAAATGTAAGAATCAGTACAAACAGCGGTGTAATGATGAAAGCACTGAACCCAGGCATTGTTAATGTAAAAATGTTCCGGGGGTTTTAAAGCAGAAATTATTTCAGCAGTTCAGGCTTAAAAATCCTGGCAGTACCGGAGTAAAACTTTTTCAGGCTGATTAAACTGTGAATCGCGACACCGGCGGCATTACTCCTCTTGTATCTGTCAGGAAATCGGCAGCTGCAGTATTTATCATGGTCGCATGAAAAAGAATACCGATTTCGTAAATCCAATATTTTCTTATCAGCCTTGTCACAATATGTCAGGGCTGATTTTTTCTTTTTGATTTGAAAAATGATAGCAACGGGTAGTACATATCATTGTTTCTATAAATTGTATTCCCGGGGAACATAAAAAAGTTATAAATACCATTGACAAACGTATCGAAGTACGATATATCGAACTTAAATATAAAGGAGAGCCTATGGATAACAGAATTAAAAGAATTTATATGCCTATGACTGAGTCAGGTTTTTATATTTTGTTTTGTCTGCAAAAACCTCAGCATGGATATGGAATCAGCCAACAGGTTAAGAAAATGACCGGAAACACAGTTGCAATCAGTGCAGGAACTATGTACGGAACACTTTCAAAAATGGAAAAAGACAGTCTGATCCGCTTTTACAGCGAAGAAGACAACAGAAAGCTGTATCAGATCACCGGACTCGGGTGTGAGATTCTTGATAAGGAGATCACACGGATAGAAAGACTTTACAAAAATAGCAAAGGGGAGTATTTAAATGGATAAAACTGTAATTCGCAGTTTCACTATTGCTGATTTTGAGGAAGAAGAGATATGGCTCAGAGAAAAGCATAAAAGCGGATGGAAGCTTAAAAAAATGATCCCTCCGTGCGAGTATATTTTTGAATCATGTGAACCGAAGGATGTTATTTATAGATTGGATTATACAAATGCGGAAAAGACAAATGATTATCTGCAGATGTATAAGGATTTCGGCTGGGAATATTTTACTGAATGTGCAGGCTGGATGTATTTCAGAAAACCTGCGGAAAAAGTTGATTCAGAAGCTGACGGTGAATTATTCTCCGACAATACTTCCAGATCAGATATGGTAAGAAATATCGTTAAGACAAGATTTTTGCCGTTGACAGTAATTTTCCTGTGCTGCATAGTGCCGAATCTGTTCTTTATTATCAGGAACGGAAACTCAATCAGCGGCATCTTAGCATATTTTATAGGCGGCGTCTTCAGTATATTGTTTGTTATTAATTTAGTATTATTAATCCATTGCAGTATAAAACTCATAAAAATCATAAATAAGTACAGAGATTAACCGGGCATGGTTAATAAAGAAGACTGAATCAATTTTCTGAGGCAGTGAACTTTATATGTACATCGTATATATTTAGAAATTATGCAGTTTTAAGTGCGACGGCACCGTTTATTTTCCGAGGATAGGCAGCCGGTTCTGGTAGAGAAGCTCATTTATTCCCTGAAGATTCATATGGTGCAGAATTCCGAAAAGAATAACGCTGTCCCGTTTATCCTTTGAGTACAAGGGTGCAGCTTTGATTTTCAGCAGAAGGATCCTTGTCTGTTCGCTGCTTGCCCTCATTCCGATACACATTCGCAGCAGAGAATCTCTCGTGGGATTGCGTTTGCCGCTGAGTATCTGATATCCGTGAGTCCTTTCAAGATCGGAACCTTTTACTGCCTGTGCTTTTGAGATCTTGTTTTCTTTAAGAATTATCTCAAATGTTTCAGGCAGTGTCAGCTTGTGAAAACTTGCTGCGTTTTCTTTGAGATACTGAGATATTGGAATATTGCTTTTCAGTATCTTATTCAATTCATCAGTAGATTTGATTCTCATTTTTATCTTCCTTTATGTAAAATAATATGGTAAAATTATATCATAAATTATTTCAGAAAAGAAGATGCAGAATGGAAAATAGTGAAAAATACGGACTCTGGCAGTTTGAAACGGTTTATAAGTTCAATGAAAATACAGAACTGATCCGTAATAGTATAAACGGGCAGTTTATGGTCAAAAAAACAATGCTGGATAGTGAATATGAGGTTCACAAGACGCTATGTAATATTAGTCACAAAAATATCATCCGTGTTTTCGATGCGGTATCGGACAGCGGGGTCTGTACTGTGATTGAGCAGTTTGTATCCGGTGCTACACTGGGTATTTTTTGCGAAAGAACGCATCCGGATGACAGTATTATAATAGAAATCATGCTTCAGATATGCATGGGTCTTTCAGTCCTTCATCAGAACAATATTGTCCACAGGGATATCACCCCGAATAATATTATGATCGATGATTACGGTACTGTAAAAATCATAGATTTTGATATTTCGAGAATGCCGAAAGATAAATCCCGGAAAGATACCCATATTCTTGGTACACAGGGGTATGCTGCACCTGAGCAGTTCGGCTTTCGTCAGTCTACGGCTCAGACGGATATTTATTCTGTCGGAGTTATACTCAATTACATGAAGACAGGAAAAACACCAGATGAAAAAATTCTGTCTGATTCAAGTATACTGCCTGATATCATAAAAAAATGTACAGCGTTTGACCCGAAAGACCGCTATCAGAGTATAGAGGAGCTGACGGCTGATCTGTACCGTTATCGTGACGCTGCCGCAGAGGGCATGACTGTAAGGAAGTCTGATAAAAAAGAACCCTTGCTTGAAAAAATCATCGGCGGTCTGCCTGGTGTTAGATCAAGATATGGTATTGTGCGTTTTTTCGCATTATTTGGTTATGCCATGTTTGTTTTGTGGTTGTTTATTATTTTCGGGACTGCACAGAACAGAAGCGATCTGCTGATTGCAGCAATTAATTCAGTGCTTTTAGTGATAGTTCCCTTCATGTGTTTTTCAAACTATCTTTCGTTTCAGAATAAAATATTTCCAGAATACAGCTTATCTGTTAAAAGGGCGATCTTTTTTATTATAGGAATGCTCAGTATTTATTCGGCTGTTATTTTAGGACAGATGATAAAATAAAACATTTTTGTTGGCAGACTGCCAACCGCTTCTTCCGGAATACGGTATATAATTATACCCAGGTATATCCGGGAGTTTTTTTATGAGAATGAATGGTAATGAAATCTATTCTGTAAGCGAGCTGAAATGCAGCTTTGCGATAGATTGGCAGATCGACAGCTATTACCGGGTGAACCTGAGTTTTTTCCGAGAAAGACAGGAGCTTTCAAATAGCTGATGTGAAAGGAGGATTTGATATGGCAGTATTAGGATTAATATTGGTGATAGTGTACATGATTGCGGGATATTGGGCAATGGGTAAAACAATTTATGCAAACAAGATCAGAATAGGCACATGGAAGAATCTGTTTCTGACAAGATTATGCTTAGGTGTTATTCTCGGTTTTATACTGATTCCGATAGCAATTATTAAATCACTGTCAGGCAAATAGTATGAGTTCGTTTCCCTGCTGAGATATCGGCAGGGAGATTTGAATTATGATCGGAAACAATTCCATGCCGTGGTGTCTGAATCAGAAAAAAAGGCTTGAAATCAGCGTAAACCGCTTGTTTCAAGCCTTTTTCTTTTACATATTATGTGCTGTATGCTGTAAGGACTTGCTAAAATCCCCGGTATATAAACGAACCTGAGTATGAACGTATAACAGCATAGGTTCGTTCAGGAATTATACAGCGAATACTCATCAGCATTTACTCAGATAATCCTTCCATGCTTCTTCATAATCATCATATTTTTTTCCGTCCATATCTGATATCTGGACAGATTCAGCATAAATCAGAATATCATACTGCTGAATGTCATCATTTGTATTGTTGACTGTATTTACATAAGTGAAGAGCGGTTCGGT
>ONRO01000382.1 GCA_900320235.1 uncultured Eubacteriales bacterium | reverse complement strand
TTCTCAGAGCTGTCAGTTTACTTTCCTGATATTATCATCTATGTATTCGATATAGTTTCTGCGGAAATATACACTGTCTTTGTTGTCCTTATACCACTCATATTCCTCACGCAAACCATCCTCTAACGGGATAGTTTCAGGCATAAGCTCACTCTGCTTCGATACATCAAGAACATATTCATAATCCTGAAAACAAAAATATTCTCTCTGAAAAATATCCTTGCTTACACTGATTAGTTCCGCTTTACTGCCTGCAAGCTTATAGCAAAGCTCTACCCATTCCTTTACTGTAATTATTTCCCTGTTGCCGACATTGAAGATGTGGTTTTCAGGATGCTTTTCAATTATTATTTCAATGAACCTGCAAAGATCAGATACATTGAAAAACTGAAGCTTCATTTCTCCGTTTCCCGGGATAAAGAAGGGTCTGTCAAGCATTGCACAGTCAAACGGAAATGCCTCACGGTAAAGATTTTCGTAAATTCCGTAAAAATACGGCGGTCGAAGAATATATGCATCAGGAACAATCTCCGCAAGAGCCTTTTCTGCATTGAGCTTATTCATTCCGTAATCGCCCCATACATTATTTCTGCCACATGGCTGCTCCTCGGTGAAGGGCTGCGGGTTTGTTTCCGGATAAACTGCACTCGAGCTTATAAATATATAATCATCAAATTCAATTCCTGAGCCGAGCAAACCTCTTATATGTTCCTCTGTGTATGCTGTGATATCAAGCACTGCATCAAAATGCATTCCCCGGAGCTTTTCCCCAGGCTCTGTTCTGTTACAGATCAATGCTTTTACCCCTTCAACCTGAGAACGGCTTCCTCTGTTCAGAACATATACTTCGTTCCCTTTTTTTGCAAAAAACTCTGCTGTAAATTTACTGACAAAAGTTGTACCGCCTGTTATTAGCAGTTTCATATTATGCCCTCCATTTTTTCAGATAATCCGGAATGTTAATCATCTTTCACTCCGCCATAGCTGACTGATATCATTTCACAACATCCTGATTACACTGTGATAGGATTATGCTTCTATATTTCTTATCAGATTGACCATTTCTATTGCTCCGAGTGCACAATCATAACCCTTGTTGCCTGCCTTTGTGCCCGCTCTTTCAATTGCCTGCTCAATATTCTCTGTTGTGATTACTCCGAACATTACAGGAATATCACTATTCAAAGAAACATTTGCAATTCCCTTTGATACTTCGCTGCAAACATAATCATAGTGAGATGTGCTGCCCCTTATTACAGCGCCGAGTGCGATTACTGCATCATATTTTCCGCTGTTCGCCATCTTTGATGCTATAAGCGGAATCTCAAATGCACCGGGTACCCATGCTACCTCGATATCATCAGGATTGACATTATGACGGATAAGTCCGTCCTCTGCTCCGCTTAAAAGCTTTGATGTAATGAATTCATTGAACCGGGCTACTACAATACCGACTCTGATGTTTTCTCCGATAACATTTCCTTCATAAGTTTTCATAGTGTTAACCTCCGTTTATTTTTTATCTTTAAGCTTAAAGCATATGTCCCATCTTATCCCTTTTTGTTTTAAGATAAAACAGATCATATTCAGTCGGATCAATCTTTATCGGAACTCTTTCCGTTATTTCCAGACCATATTCAGAAAGCTGATATACCTTATCAGGATTATTTGTCAGAAGTCTCATTGTCTTTACTCCCAGATCTGATAAAATCTGTGCTCCGGTGTAATAATCCCTTTCATCAGGCTTGAATCCCAATGCAACATTTGCTTCAAGCGTATCCATTCCCTGCTGCTGAAGTTCATATGCTTTGAGTTTATTAATAAGACCTATGCCTCTGCCTTCCTGACGCATATATAGCAGTATCCCTCTGCCTTCTCTTTCTATTGCTGTCATCGCTGCAGCAAACTGCTCTCCGCAGTCGCAGCGCAGAGAACCGAAAGTATCTCCTGTCAGACATTCTGAATGTACTCTGCATAGTATGCTTTCTCCGTTGCCGATCTCGCCTTTTACAAGTGCTATATGATGCTCACCTGTAACTTTATTGATATATCCGTATGCCTTGAATTCGCCGTATTTTGTCGGCATATCTGCCTTTGCTACACATTCGACGAGTTTTTCATGCTTTTTACGGTAATCTATCAGATCTTTTATCGTAATAAATGTGATATTGTATTTTTCCGCAAGCTGCATCAGCTCAGGTGTTCTCATCATTGTTCCGTCTTCACGCATTATCTCACAGCACAGTCCGCATTGCTTCAGACCTGCAAGTCTCATCAGATCTACTGTCGCTTCTGTATGTCCTGTCCTTTCAAGTACTCCGTTCGGCTTTGAAAGCAACGGAAACATATGTCCGGGTCTGCGAAAATCTCCGGGCTTTGACTGTTCATCTACACATTTCATTGCTGTGACTGATCTCTCTGCTGCCGATATTCCCGTTGTCGTTGACACATGGTCAATCGATACTGTAAATGCTGTTTCATGATTATCCGTATTTGATGTTACCATCTGTGGAAGACTCAGTCTTTCAACATATTCCTTTGACATCGGCATACAGATAAGTCCCTTGCCGTGTGTCGCCATAAAATTTATATTTGCTGTTGTTGCATATTCTGCGGCACAGATAAAATCTCCTTCATTCTCTCTGTCAGGATCATCTGTTACCAGTATTATCTTGCCGGCCCTGAGTTCCTCAAGTGCCTGTTCTATCGAAGCATACTGCATACTATTCCTCCTTTTTAAAATCCGTATTCTGCAAGAAAATCTTTTGTGATCTTACTGTCGCTCTGCTCTGTTTTCTGCGGCAGCAACAGCTTTTCCACATATTTTCCTATTATATCATTTTCTATATTTACAATGCTTCCCCTGCTCTTTTCACTGAGTATCGTTACTGCAACCGTATGCGGTATTGCTGAAACAGAAAAAACATCTGCACTGACCTTTGCTACCGTAAGACTGATACCGTCTATCGTTACAGAGCCTTTTTCTACTATGTATCTCATGATCTTACTTCCGGCTGAGATATCATACCAGAGCGCATTATCATCCTTCCGGACTGAAACAATGGTTCCTGTTCCGTCTATATGGCCGGATACTATATGTCCTCCGAAGCGTCCGTCTGATGCCATTGCACGTTCAAGATTCACATGACTGCCTGCTGACAGACCTGATAATGATGAACGGCTTATTGTTTCCGGCATTACATCTGCGCTGAAGCTATGACTTCCGAGTGCAGATGCAGTCAGACAAACTCCGTTTACAGCAATGCTGTCACCAAGATGAATATCCTCAAGTATCTTTTCTGCTCCGATCTCAAGTACTACCGAACGTGCTCCGTGTCTGACTGCCTTTACAGTTCCGATCTCTTCTATTATTCCTGTAAACATCAGTACTTCACCCTGCTTTCTATCATTATATCGTTACCAAAATGAAATACCCTGCTGTCTGTCAGCATAAAAGCCTCTGACGGTGATGAAACTCCAACCCCTTCAACCGGACTTTTTGCAGTTCCGCCAAATATCTTCGGCGCAATATATGTCTGCACCTTTCTGACATAGCCTGATCTCAGCACAGACCAGTTCAGAGTTCCGCCGCCTTCAAGAAGTATACTGTCTATTCCGTTTTTTCCGAGCAGCTTCATCATTTCTGCTATATCTGTATGTCCGCCTGATTCTTGTATGCACATGATCTCACAGCCGCTTTCTGTATATGGCTGATGCTTTTTTTCGTCTTTTTCTGATGTGCAGATTATTGTTCTTATCTTTCCGGCGCTTTTTACAAGCTTACTGCCTGCAGGGGTTCTCAGTCTTGTATCGCACACTATCCTCACCGGATCAACTCCGCCATCTATGCGGCAGGTAAGCTCAGGATCATCTGCGAGTACTGTACCCGATCCGACCATTATTGCAGTATACTTATTTCTGTCCCTATGAACATTCAGTCTTGACTCTTCTCCTGTTATCCACTTTGAAAGTCCTGTTCTGCAGGCTATTTTTCCGTCCGCTGTCATAGCATATTTCATTGTTACAAACGGAAGTCCGGTCTGTATATAATAAAAGAATATCTCATTTATTCTTTTACACTCTTCTTCAAGAACATACTCTTTGACTTCAATTCCATGTTCACGAAGTATTGCTGATCCCTTTCCAGCAACAAGAGGATTAGGATCTCCGCAGCCGACTACTACACGCTTTATTCCTGATTCAATGAGAGCCTGTGTACATGGTGGCTGTCTGCCCTGATGGCAGCATGGCTCAAGGGTCACATACATTTCCGCCCCCTCCGGATCTTCTCTGCAATTCTTCAGCGCATCACGCTCTGCATGCAGTCCTCCGCAATAATGATGATATCCTTTTGATATTATCTCTCCGTTTTTCACTATTACTGCTCCAACAAGAGGATTCGGTGATACATGTCCTTCGCCTTTTACAGCTTCATCAAGTGCAATTTGCATATATTTTTCATCATTCATCTGGCTTTCACCCCGCAATAAAAAAGAGTCCTGAATTATTCAGGACTCTGATTTTTTACATTATCTGTAAAAATACAGCAACTCTTCTTTCGTCCGGACTATACCGTCGGCTTCGGAATTTCACCGAATCATGCAGCTTTTGCGCTCGTGGGCTTTACCACCGGTGGGGAATCTCACCCCGCCCTGAAGATATTATCTTATATTATTAGTATATCACTGTTTATTAATATGTCAAGTACCAGCGCCGGTGTCGCGATTCACGGCTTTGATAGCCTGAAAAAGTTTTACTCCTCCACCGCCCGGCTTTTTGAGAATGAACTGCTGACATCATTTCTGCTTTAGAACTCCCGGAATTTTTACACCAACGGTCCCTGAATCACCAGTTTTACTGTGCATTCACTAAGCTCTCAGGTATAATACAGTACTGACTTTTTTTGCTGTCGAGGAAGTATGCTTCGATTTCCTTCTGACAATTAACCTGAGCAATACCATTTTTACGAAAAATCCGACCGTGGATTACAGCAGACAAATCACTTTTGTTTATTCCCCTTTAAGCTCCTTGTCAAATTCCTTGAGCTGCTTTTCTCTTGCTTCCATCTGCTGGATACGCTTTTCTCCCTCGTCGGCAAGCTCCTTGAACTGGCTTATGGTAAGCTGCATCTGCGGCAAAGCTTTCTGCTTGTATTCAGATACTGCATCAAGTGCTTCAAAAGTATCTGCAAAGGCACTTCTGAGTGTATCTACTGAAATATTTGTTTCCATCGATTGTCTGTGGATCTCTGCGCCCTGCTCTTTCAGCATTTTTGCTGTTGCTCCGATAAGCTTGTTTGTTGCCTCGTTTACAGCATTCACCTTATCAAGCACTATCTTCTGATTATAGAGTGCACTTGCTACTGTCACAGCTATTCTCAATGCTGATACAGTTACGCTTTCTGCTCTTTCAACTGCACGGATAAGTTCCTTGTTATTGCGCCTTACTATTTCCATTGCAATGATGCCCTGCATATTTACTGCCTGCATTTGCTGGAGATCCATTACCTTTTGTCTGAGCGGGAAAAGAACCTCTTCCTCGATAAACTTTATTCTTTCCTCATCAACATTATTTACCTTTGCCTGTTCAATCGCTGATGTGATAGACGCATCCATTTCCATTCCAAGGCTGATCTGCTGCTCAAGCTTCTTTGTAAGATCACGGAGTGCAAGCTGCTCGATCTCAAGAGTTGTATTATCATTCTTCAGTGTAGCCTTGCCCTTTCCGAGAGATGTGATTGTTTCTGCTATAACATCGTCTGCCTTTTCAAATTTTGCAAAGTATGTTTTTATCGGATTAAAAAGCTTCCCGAAAGCTCCCTTTTTTACAAAATCGATCCCGCTCGGGTCAAGATCCTTCATCTGTGTCTGAAGCTTTGAAAGACCCGAAACAACTTCCCCGTTTTCTCCGCCCATTCTGCTCAGATCAACAAGCCTTACATTCAGAAGCTCATTTTTTCTTGTAGATTTTTCTACAATATCCGTACCGAAGGTATCGATCGAATTAACAATATTTCTTCTTTCCTCCAGTGAACCGAGATCAAAGCTGAAAAGCTCTCCGGTATTGCTGTCAGCTGCCTTTACAAGCTTCTCTTTTGTTTCAGGCGCAGGTGCTACTTCTTCCTGTACTTTTTCTTTTACTTCTTCCATATCCGGAAGATCCATTGAAAATCCCATTTTAATTGCCTCCTTGATAATATGCGGGACGGCTGAGCGCATATCATGCATTCAGCCGCTCCTTTTTTATTCTGTTTACATTTCTGAATTAAACAGATTCTTGAGCTGATAGATAATATCCTCACTGTCAGCATTTATCGTTGCTGCCTCATTTATCTCTGAAATACGCTTGAGTGCGTCGATATTTGCATTATATCCGATTGAATAGATCGGAATCTGATAAGTATTGATCAGTGATGATATTTCATTCAGGCTGCATCCGGTGTTCTGTTCACCATCACTGAGAAGGAATATCATCGGTTTTGCATCCTCATGTTCCTTCATTGCCTTATTCACCATATCAATCGCAACAAGTATTGCATCGTTTGTTGCTGTCTGACCGTTTGCTGCAAGATCCATAACTGCTCCCTTGAACAATGCCTGCTGATTCAGATCAAACTGTGCGATCGGAAGGTTGCAATATACCTTACTGTTATAGGATATCAGACCTATATAGTTATCCTTATTGATATACTGCATGGAGTTTATCAGTGATGTCTGGAGGGCATTTATTGATTCTCCGCTCATACTTCCTGATGTATCCGCTACAAATACAGCTATTATCGGCTTTCCGCTGTCCTTATTCTCTTTATAAAGCTTCTGTGCCTGAAGCAGCTTATCTCCGCTGATATCTTTTGGAAGCTCACTCTTATATTTCTCATTCTGATTGAATCCATATTTTTTTGCAAGCTCCTGGCTTTCGCTGTTTGTACAGTATTCACAGAACAGATCAAGAAGTTTATCTTCATCTGCTGTCAGCTTTCCGACAGCATAAATCGGGTTATCATGTCTTGCACCAAATGGAGTGAAAACATATTCATTTTTCAGCGTCGGATCATTGTAATATGACTGATATTCCATTACAAAAGCATCGAGTGAGCCTGATTCTGCCGACTTTCTCATCTGCATTGTATTATATGATACGAGCGGAACATTTTCCTGGAACTGTTTGAATCCATCTATCGCCTTATTGCTGAGAAGATCATCTGTATCGTATGAATACAGAGTCGTTACAAGGAAATTGAGGCCTGTCGAGCTGATGAACGGGTTTGTGTATCCCATCTGAAGCTCTCCGCTTGCTGTGCATTCCGAGATAACCTTCATATTTACCGATCCGTATTTTTCGAGAATCGAATTATACTTTTCCTTTGAAAGAAGTACACCAGCTACATTACCGACAATACGGTCTTTTTTCAGAGTTACATCAACTCCGCCGGCTTCTATCATTTTTCCCCAGAATTCATTTGAAGGTGTAATTGCCTGTGGAGTATATTTTCCTGTCTTTATATAATCAACTGCAAGTCCTGATGATACGGAACGTATTGAAACTGTTGCACTTTTTCCATTGACCTTCTGTGAGCTTGAATTGAATTTCTCTGCTACCTCATTCAGCCAGCCGTCAGTTCCCTCACCTGCCTTTTCAGGTGAGGAATAAATCTCAATATTCAGCTCGCCTGAACCTGTTACAGTCAGGGGATAATTTTTAATATCAGGAAGTTCTTCTTCCTTATCAAGTATATCTTCATCTGTTATAGCAGCCTTTCTTGGTGTAACCTGAGTTACGCTTATTCCTGAAAGCAGATTGTTCATTTTCTTTTCTGCATCTTCTGCTGTTATTTCCTGTTCGGACATACCCATATTTCTTGTAAATGTAATTCCAAGGAAAACTCCTCCGAAAACCAGCAATGCTATTGCGGCAAAAATCGCTATTTTTGCACCTGTTGAAAGTTTACTCAAAGTATTCATCCTCCTTATTTGTTTTCCCGTATGATGAATGTAAAACCAGAGAAACTCATGTCTTACATCTGCTTATAGAATTTTGTCTGATCGATAAGCTCGTTTATCTCTCTTATTGCAGCCATGCTTTCAAGTCCGCGGTCACTCATATCGTCAAGCTTGGAAATCTCAAGCAGCAGGCTATCCAGCTTTACTAATATTCCCTCATTGTCTGACACAATGCCTCTTACATAATTGAGATGCTCATTATAGATCTGCAGATGTGTTCCCGCAGAATTTGATGCTGAATAAGGATCATTTACCGTCGGCAGATTTTTCATCCTGTTCATCTTATCAAGCGTTTTTCTGTAATCCTTATCATCAAATATTATTATTCTGTTTATCATCTTTTTGATATTGCTGTAGAAGAGTGAATTCACAGAATCTATTACGTTTTTAAAACGAACATATGTCATTTCCTGCGGAGTAAAATATTGAAGCAGTATTGTTTCAAGAGCATTATCCTTATCCTGTAATCTGTTTATCTGATCTATTGCAGAGCTGATATCTACATCAAACACTTTTTTGCTTCGTCTTTGCTCGAGAGCCTCAATATAATCCCTCGGATCTGTCAGCTCTCCTCCTTTCAGAAGCTTGACCTCTGCTTCCTTGAAGAGCAGTGAATAGTTTCCGTATCCGAAAGCTATAATACTCATTACGATTTCTGTCACAGCAAATGCTGACATCAATGCATCTTTTCCTATTGTCAGACCAACAAGTCCTCTTGAAAAAAGTATAACATTCAGCAATGCAATTCCAAGATTCAGACAAATCAATTTTATGATCTGTTTTTTTGACATTTATTGTTTCCTCCGAAAAATGTACGTTTCACTTAACTATGGATTGATATTTCTGCCGTTCACTATAATAATTTTACTATTCCGTGCTCATTTTGTCAATGATATTTGGACGAGTTAACAAATCTGAAATAAATCTTTACAAATCGTAAAAAATCCCCGGGCATTCACATGTCCGGGGATCGATAACTACTGTTTTTTACGGAAGCTCACCGGGAGTACCGTCACTATCATCATTTCCATAGAGATCATTCGGATCAACAGATGTTGAGATTACATCTGCCATTTCAAGATAAATAGTTTCAAGCTCCGCTTTTTCATATAATTCTATCATATACTATTCTCCTTTTCAGCTTTGCTCATTACTGATCAAGCTGCGTATTTCAGCAATTCTTTATTCTGTAAATACTTTTTTATCCTAATTCTGGTCCGTCATCAGTTCCCGGCTCAATATCAATATAAGGATTGAAGTAAAGACCTGCGCTCTGGGAATAAAGGTATAATGCCCTGAGTAGTTTTTTCAGCTCAGGTGTTCTTGTTGCAGACTCTTCTCTTGAAAGCACAAGATATGCATACTTGAGTGCACTATAAGAACCGCTTGCCTGAATGGTCGAATCAGTTTTTGAATAAATTCTTATCTGATGTTCTTTACTTACATCCACAGCGCTGTCTTTAATCTCTATATACTTATATTTTCCGTTATCCAGAATTTCATAATCAGTAGATTCATCTACTTCAACTTCAAGTTCATCTTCGGTTTTGACATCAAAGAACAATCTGAGAACTGTTTCAGATTTCAGAGAAAGGTTTGAACCGACAAATACTATACTATTATCCTCTGAATTAGTTATCTCCTGATCACTGTTTAAGGAATCTGCATCTACATTGCTGAGCTGTTTCTCACAGGTAAGTACCTCTGATTCTTCACTTTGTAACGATGCGATATAATCAAGATATTCCTGAGGATATGAATATAAATTAATCATATCTCCATATTTAAAATATGACTGTGCATATTTTCCGTATGTCATCATTGCATCAATGAGAGTAATGAGATTGAAATCAGTTTCAAACTCTTCTATATGCTTCATAACATAATCCGCATATTTTCTTACTGAATATACCTGTGAAATACCTTCAACTTCTGTGCCGTCTTTTTTATAGAACTTCGCTGTTACATTATCATTCATTTCCTTTGCTGCAACATGACACTGGAAGCAGTATTTCACTGAAGTATCATTTCCGATTTCATCTGATTGTACTACCTCTGCATCGATTACCTTTACCTGTTCGGTTTTGCCGTTCTCATATGTAAACTCCATATATGCATCAGGATTAGCTTCTGCAAAGCCCTCGTTGAAATTCATATAGAAATTGATGCCTATCGTTGAATCAAGGTTAAGGGAATTTCCTGAGATAATGCCAACTCCATTATTATATGCTTTATGGCATACTGTACATTCGCCATTTTCACCGAAAACATGCTTGTCCGGATCAAGTTCCAGATAAAGCTCCTGTATTTCCTGCTCATTCATAGGTACATATACACCGTTTTCAAGCTTATAACAGCCGCCTTCTTCATCTTCATAGTGTTCCTTGACACCAGGTACAAGGCAATTTGATTCTGTTGCATTAACAAGCCTTATATTATGTACAAGTGTGTATGAATTGTTTTCTATAAAGATCTCATTACTTGAATCAGGCACCTTGAGTTCGGTTGATGTTCTCTTTATTTCGCTGCCGACTGTTACTGTTTTTGTGTTATTATTTATATTCACAATACAGTAATTCGGATTGCTGTCTTTGAAATCCTGACTTACATTTACTGTATCCTGTACATAATATATATTATTGAATTCATCTTTAAACGGTTTGCCGGAAAGCTCAACATTTTCCTGAGATTTAAGAATCAATACCCTTTCAGGAATCTGCATGAAGAACGAAAGTTCGATCTCATTGTTTTCCTGATCCAATACCTTCATTTTTTCAAATGCTGAATTATCATATATACAAAGATTTCTGAATTCTGCATTTTCAGAATTATCAATGCTGTAAAGATCTGCAAAGGTGCTGACTGATGAAGGTATTGTAAGTGATTCAAGTTGTGTTTCTTTGAATGCATATCTTCCGATCTCAGTAAGTGATTTCGGAAGTACTATTTCCTTCAATGTTGATTGATCAAAAGCATGGTCATTTATCCTGCGTACCGAATCTGGCAGAATAAGTTTTTTTATTTCGGAATAAATTATACTTCCATTGCCATCGCCGATCTCTGTAACATCCTTTCCATCAATTTCATCTGGTACCATAACATCTTCTTCTGAGCCAAGGTAGCCTGTAATCTGAAGAGTATCGTCATCAAGTACGGTATAATTATACAAAGATACATTTTCAAGGCGTACAGTGTATTCCTCACCGTTATAATTTATCTTCTGTCCATCCTTAAACGGAGATCTGGACGGTTCATTTACCGGAACATAATCATTATTCAGTTTTATTGTTAAAGTCTTTTCTGTGGTATCTTTTATGAATGTTCCCCAGCAGGATACAGAAGCACCCTCTGCAATTGATACTCCTTCTTCTATAAACAGCTTGATTCTGCTTCCGAAATAAGTATCTGCAAAAGCGTTCTTTGTGATAGTGCTATCAGAATCATTCTCTGATTTCTCCATAAACATTGAAAATCCAAAACTCTGTGCATTGAAAATATAGTTATTATCAATGAATGCATTACTCAGAGTACAGTCACCGCTGACGATCTTATTGTTTAGCTTTGAAGAAGTAATCAATGTTCCGCGGCAGGAAAAATTCCTGAGGTTATCGTACTTGTCGGAATAACTGTTTTCCAGCACACCAAGTAAACTTCCCTCTATTTTTTTTGTAGAATCAGGAATACGCAGTGTTTCGATATTCCTGCAACTTCTGAATGCATATCCTGAAAATCTCTCTATATTATCCGGCATAACTACTGTCGTCAATGCAGAACAATTATTACAAAGCGGAACAGGCAGATAGTTAAGGTTTTTCGGAAGTTTCAGGGTTTTCAGACTGCTGCAATTGTAGAATACTCCGGAATATGGTGAAAGTATCTCTTCAATTGCACACTGACTCATATCAACTGTTTCATAGCTTCCTTCTGAGGTGAATGCTGAAGAGCCATTTATATACAGTTTATTTACAGATGCAGGAAAAACAAGATCTTTAATTCCTGTTGAATCAAATGCTCGTGCACCGATTGTTTTTAATGATGAAGGGAATGAGACAGATGTTATATTCTTTGTTGCATAAAGTCCTCCGGCAACTACCTTTGTTCCCTCCGGAATTACCATTTGTGTATTCTCTGCAGGCTCTCCTTTGAAGCCAAAGTAAACTTTTCCGATCAGAATATTTCCATCAGCATGGTTTTCATAAAACGCTGTATTATTTATGACATTACAGCCGACCTCTTCAATACTATCAGCATTCATTGTTATCACTGCAAGATTTGTACATCCGAAGAATACATTATCCTCAAGTGTTTTCACACCTTCCTGAATTTCAATACTCTCAATTCCACTGAAATTTGTAAATGCAGACGAACGGATAGCTGTTATTGTGGAAGGAAGGGTGACTTTCCTGATCTGATTAATATCTCCGCTGACATTTCCGATTTCTGTAACCGTATATACATTTCCGTTCATCTCAACATTTCCGGGAATATTAAGTACTTCCGGCTGTACATCACTTTCTGTATTTGAATAATTGATCAGTTTCAGGGTCTTTTCATATGAGCTGATCACCTCATATGAAAAGCCGTTCAGTGAAATTGTACTGGGTGCTGCATTTACAGTCATCGATGCACCCGGAAAGCCTGCACTCACAGGCAGGACAGAATATCCTGTGGTAAGCATAAGGACTGCAAGTGAACCTGCTATTATTTTCCTCAGTACCTTTGATTTATTTTCAATCATATCATTTCCTCCTTCAATGCTGAAAAAATTCCTGTCGGTAGATTTGTCATCGCCTTCAGGTCAGTTCAATACATTTATTATTCTGACAGCTGTTTTTTTCAGAAAAACTCATCAGAAAAATAAAAGTTAAATATTTGTAACATTTTGCATATATAAGTTTATAACATATCAACAATCTTTTCTCAAGGGGAATAACAACATTTTTGCAAACTGTTTTATAGTAGTTTTATACAAATACTTAAAATTTATAATAACATGATTTTTCAATATACTTTATTCTTTCAGTTCTCAGCCAGAGTAACATGCCACAAGGAAGTGCCCTTGGTGTACTTGACCATTTATTCACGGATTAGTCAGTCTGTAAAATTTTACCCGGGCACAGCCATGCTTTTCAAGACTGAACTTGTGACATCACTTCTGCTATAAAACTCACAGAATTTTTTTACAATAACTTAAAAGAGCATTGTCTGCAGTAATTCTTCAGACAATGCTCTTGTTTTTCTTTACGGATCTGTGCTTATGATGCTATTCCCGATTTCTTGTTTTTATTCAGTTTTTTGCATCAATCATGTAATAATGCATATCAGTATGCAGGGATTATCGGCAGCTCATCGCGTCCGGAAGGCTTTACAGTTACATTGAATATTTTCTCTGCTGTTGCTCCGCTGTCATCCTTTACAACAACCTTGAATTCATAATTCGATATACCGGATGGAGTCATTCCGTCTTTAGTCCTGCCGTCAAATTCCTTTCCGATAGGTACAAAAGTCTGATTACCTTCTTTCCTATAATAGAATGCATAGGTATAATTTCCGGTACCTCCTGTTGCTGAGCCTGTAAGTATAATTGAATTGCCTTTTTTGATAACTGTTGCATTTATTGTTGATGTATTCTGAAGTTCATCATATACTGTGACATTAAATGTTTTATCTGCTGTTATTCCTGTGCCGTCAGTTATGACTACATAAAGCTCATAGCTGCCTGATTGTACCGGTGTGATATCTGCTGTTGAAGATGTTGTTTTTTCTTTTACAGTAGTCCACGATGAAGTTCCTGCTTTTCTGTAATAATAGGAATACCGGATATTATTTGTTCCGCCGCTTATTGATCCGGTTATCCTGAAAGCTGTACCTATGACTGCGCTCGTTTTATCAACTGTTGAGGTATTCACGATATCATATGTAGTTACACTGAAATCTTTGACAACTTCATTACCTGCTGAATCTGTGACTGTAACCCTGACATCATACTTATCGGCTTCAAGGGGCTTGAATGATGCAGTTGTTGATGTAGTTTTAGCTGAACCGAGCGTTTTCCACGATGTATTTTTCTTTCTCTTGAACTGATATGTATATTTATAGGAAGCTATTCCTCCGCTTGCTGCTCCTTTTATCACCACTGACTCACCAAGCTTCAGTGATTCTGCAGCAACATTGGATTCATTCTTCAGTGCTTCAGGTATGGAAGACTTTATCTGGAATGTCTTTGAAACTACCTTTCCGCTTTCTTCATCCCTGATACTTATCATTACATCATAATATGTAAGTGCTGTTGTTGTAAGTGTGACACTTGTCTGACTGCCGTATACGGTTCCGATACTGTTCCATTTTGTATTGGAAGCACGCTTGAAATAATATGCATATGAATATTTTCCGCTTCCGCCGACTGCCATGCCGTTCAGTCTGACCGGTGTCTGTGCCTTCGTAATGTAATCTGTGCTTATAGTTGATATATTCTCAAATTCGCCGTTTGATGAGCTGACTGTAAAGCTTTTTGATGCTGACTGTCCTGATGCGTCCTTGATATCTATTCTGACATCATATATTGCAGCTGATGTAGGACGGAAGCTTGCAGTGCTTGCCTTGCCGAATTCTGTTCCGATCACATTCCATTTTGTATTGTTTTTGCGTCTGAAATAAAATGCGTACTTATAATCAGCTTTTCCGCCTGTACACTTTGCTGTGAGCTTTACACTCTCTCCTGTTCTGACTTCTGCTGCACTTATATTTGATGTATTTTTCAGAACAGAAATATTTGATACTTCAAGTACAAATTTCTTTGTGCTTACTGTTCCGTTGCTGTCCTTCGCCTTTACACAGAGATCATATTTTCCGGATACCTTCGGTAGGAAACTTACATTCGTCGTGGAAGAATATGCCTTTATTTTTGACCATGCAGTCTTTGTGGAATATTTATAGAGGTATTCGTACAGATATCCTCCCTCACCACCTTCTGCTTTTCCTGTCAGTGTTACTGACTGACCAAGAAATACAGTATCTTTATTCAGCTCTGATTTATTTGCAAGCGCATCCTTGACAAGTACACTGAAATATCTTTCAGCTGTTTTTCCGGAGCTGTTCTTTGCTGTGATCCTGATATCATATGTACCGGCTTCCTCTGTGCTGAATATTTGTGAAACTGACGAATCATATTTCTTACCTATCGTGATCCAGCTTTCCTCATCTGATTTCTTATATTCAAATGCATAGCTGCATCCATCATTATTTCCTGACGATCTGCCGTTTAATGTTATGCTCTGACCGCCTGTGATAACGTTTTTGCTTATATATGAATTATTGATAACGCTGTCTGAAGAATAAAAATAATATCTTATTCCGTTTCTTAATGCAAATATCCTGACACTCTCATTTTCAACTGAATATATCTCCAGAATACCGCTTCTGTTTATGCCTTCAGGTTCAAATGTATTGATCATATCAGGAATTATCAGTTCACGCAGTGATGTACAGCCTGAGATGAATTCATTGTCACATTCGTCAATGGATTTACTGAGCTCAAGCTTTTCAATATACTTATTATCTGCAAATGAATAATATGTCAGATAATTTACACTGTCCGGTACTTTATATTCCTTATCCTGTTTTCCTTCCGGATAGTACAATAAAGTCGATTTATCTGCATCGAAAAGTGTTCCGTTTTCTGAAACGAAATAATTACTGTCTGAATTTACAGCAGTCAGTTTCTCACAGCCTTTGAACAATTCATTTCCAAGCTCTTCGACTGATGACGGTATCGTGAACTGCGCAAGAGATTTGCAACCTTCAAATGCATTACTTTCTATCGTCTTGACAGCACTTCCAGGAGATACTCTGTTAAGAGCTGTACAATCACTGAATGCTCCATATTCAATATAGCTCAGTATGCTTCCACTTGCAGCACTCACACTCTTTATGTACGGATTTCCTGCGAATGCTTCTGTTCCGATCCTTGAAACAGATGACGGTACTGTAAAGCTTTCACCTTTTTTAGCAGACGGATAGACCACTAATACATTAAGCTTCTTTCCGCTTTCATCAACAAAATCAGAATGCTCATACAGAACATCATCCACACAGTAATACTTCTCGTTCTGGGATGATACATCTATTATTTCAAGCGCCGAACATCCTCTGAACGGACTTACATACATTGCTTCCAGTCCTGAACCGATCATGATTCCTTTAAGACTTGTACAATTCATAAATGCATCTGTACATATTGTTGTAACACTATCGGAAATAATCACATTATTGATGAATCTATTTTCCTTGAATGCAAAGGAACTGATCTGGGTTACACCTTCAGGGACTGTATAGCCTTGTTCATTCTTTGCACATGGGTATACCTCAAGTGAGCGGAAATCTCCCTCAGAGAATAGTACACCGTTCTGTGCACTGAACGAATTATTGCCCTGTGCAACAGTTATTTCTTTCAGTTTCTGATTTACAGTCATGCCCTCTGTTCTTATTTCCTTTACAGATGACGGTATCTCAAAGCTGCTCTCTACCTTTCCGACAGGATAGTAAATCAGCTTTTCACCATTCTTTGAATATATTACGCCCTGTTCAGAATAATAATCCGGGTTCTCCTGAGCAATATTTACTGCCTGAAGTGACGGAATGTCAAAATATACAGCTGAATCTTCAAATTCAATGCTCTTTGAAAGCTCTATCACTTCAATACCGTCTGAGCCTTTGAATACTTCGGGATTAATGCTTTTCAGAGAATAACAATGTAAAAATGATACACCTGTTGTATTTCTGACATTATTGAATGCACCCTGTGCAATACCTGTCACACTTTCGGGAACATAATATATATTTGCTGCCTTTGCCGCAGGATAACACAATAATGTTGTCATATTTCCATTGAATAATACTCCGTTCCGGATAGCAATCCCTGATGCTCCGCTGCCTCCTGTTATTTCTTCAAGAGAAATACAGTCAGTGAATGAATTATCTTCAACGATTACATCCCTTGTTCCGTCAGGTATCACGATCTTTTTCAACATGGTGCATCCTGCAAATGTTCCGGGAGTAATATCAATATTGACTGAAGTCGGAAGGGTAACTGAGGTACAGTCTTTAAACGCTCCGCTTCCCAGACCGGCTACATCTAGTCCGCCGAGTTTTTCCGGAATCACTGCTTCACTGCTTTTTCCGATATACTTATATATATCAGCCGTTCCGTTGTTATTTACTGAATATGAAAAATCACCATCTATAAGAACCGAGCCTTTTGCCGCTTCTGATGCAGCATTTACAGATAATGACGTTCCCTCCGATACAACTGACGGAATAAATGCAGTTGTGATCATCGCAGCCGCTATCATCACAGATGCAGTTCTTCTTGTCATTCTTTTGATTTTTCCTGATCTGTTCATTTCAAATCAACTCCTTCATTATCCATTCATTGTGCCGGAATCATCTGATGATCCGGCTGTCCACATTATTTCAAAAGTAACCTGCTATTGCATAAATTATAATACAGACTCAATTCGGTTGTAAATGATTTTTAGAAATTTTATTTATTATATCTAAATTGACAGTGCTTATTTTGTTATTATTACAAGTCATTTTGAACTCATGTGATAACAGATCTGCTTTTTCCGGCATCAGAATAGGCTGTACGCTGCACAGGAGGTTCTTTTCGTCTATGATTTTATCTGAAAAACTATTATTCAGTTTTTCCGGAAATTTTTTTAAATCTTCTGTAACCATATTCTCCTATGCAGATTATTAGTGCAAGGAGGCGTTAATCATGAAAAAAAATATAAGATTAATCAGTACACTTATGGCACTTACACTAGCCATTTCAGCAGCTGCCTGCTCAGGCAATAATACAACATCAGACAAATCCGCTCCGGATACTAAAAGCAGTATTACAAATTCATCAGGAGCATCTGCTTCTCCGGATACAAAAGAAAGTCTGACCGAAACTGCACCTTCAACTGCAAAAGACACAGCTGGTGAAACTGCCGGTGAGGCTGCACCGACAGAGCCCGCAACTGACAGCTTTTCAGTAAGAGAAGGCGCTAAAAGCTTTGAAGCTGCTGACAGCAAAACAAATTCTGTCAAAAATACCGCTGAAGCTCCCGCTGCAGAAACTCCGGCCACAGAAGCTCCGACTGAGGATACCTTTACAGATATGACTGAATTTGATGAGGCAGAAGAGGAAATAACTCCGGTTCCGACTGAACCGACCACCTCTGCTGTCGAGCCTGATGTTCCCCCGGTTCCGGATCCGGGACAGCTGACCGCAGGAGAATGGAATGACAACAATAACAGAGGCTTTTTCAATAACCTTGTCAATAATGGAAAGATAACATTTCCAAGCTACGGTATCGACCCGAGATTCCGCACTGCTGTTACTGTAAAGGACGGTTCTGATAAACCTGTTGCAAATGCAAAGGCAAGACTGACAGACATAGACGGAAATGTTTTATGGGAAGCAGTAACTGATGCAAAAGGAATTGCATATCTGTTCGGATCTGATGAAAACACCGGCTCTGCAGTTGAAATCGAAAGCCTCGGTAAAAAGCAAAGCTTTGAGCTTAATACTGTCGGCGAGGATACACAGAGCAAAAAGAAAAGCACTGACAGAGAGCTTACAGTAAAATTTGACGGTGAAGGCGAAAGCTATGCTCAGAACGAGATTATGTTTATCCTTGATACCACCGGATCCATGGGCGATGAAATGCTTTTCCTTCAGAGTGAATTCACAGCTATTACAAATCAGATCGGTACTGAAAACACTAAGTATTCCGTTAACTTCTATCGTGACACGAAAGATGATTATGTAACAAAATGCTTTGATTTTACTGATGATGTTTCCCAGCTTCAGCAGAAACTCAATAACGAAAGTGCTGACGGCGGCGGAGATCTTCCTGAAGCTGTTGCTGAGATTCTTACCGAAACTATTAACAAATCCAGCTGGAGTGAAAAATCAGTCAAGCTTGCTTTCCTTATTTTTGATGCTCCTCCTCATGATGAAAAGGCTGACGAGGTTGCTGCTGCAATCAGAAAAGCTGCCGAAAAAGGCATTCGCATTATCCCGGTCGTTTCTTCCAACTCTGACAGAAACACAGAGCTTTTTGCAAGAGCTGCTGCTATCAATACCGGTGGTACATATGTTTTCCTGACAGATGATTCCGGAATAGGTGACTCTCATCTTGAACCTATCATCGGCGATTACAAGGTAGAAAAGCTTTATGATATCATCATCAGAGTTATCAATGACTACAAGCAGAAATAATCAGGAATCATTTTCTGATTATTCTTACAGAAACTGATAATATTACTTCTCCACTGCTCTATACAGCAAAAAGTCGGTGAACCGTAACTGGTCACCGACTTTTTTATACTGTTATTTTGTTTTTAAGCAGTCAGCTTCAAACACTAAGTTTTAGGATTACAGCTTCAGATCAGAATCCTTGACCTCTCTGTCAAACAGCGTTCCTGCACGTTCGGTTTTTTCTCCGCCGTATTCTTCATATGATTTATAGCGTGATTCAATATCACGATCTACCCGGCTGATTTTATATACTGAACCTTTACTTTTCCTGACTATTATTACAATTAATGCAACTATACCTATGACATTGAACAGAATAAATACCAGCATTCCGTTTCGTACCATTTCATATTGAGAATCTTTTATTACCTTCTCAGGTTTGCCGGGATCATAATATATGCTCATATATGCTCCTTTACTGTATCCCGGACCAACAGATATCAATTCCTTTGATATAGTATTTCCATCTGCAGTTTCAAACTTTATTGTTGCATTATATCTTGTAACATAGTATTCTTTCGAATGATGATGATTACTCCTTGTTCCGTTCCGATACTTTTTTATCCTCTGTGTACTGATATTTGTTATTACTGCATCAGTTTGAGAATAATTCAATAACATATGAAAAGGCTCATCTGAAGCTATACCATTCAGCACTATTATTCCTATTATATCAAACATGATCAATGCCAACAACAGAAAACCCCATATAGCTTTTTTTCTTCCGACGTGTGTCATATTTTGTCCTCCCTGTGTTTTTTCTGTCATGAAAAGCAACCGGTCTGGCTGCAATCCGTTCTCCGGCTGAAACCCTGAACCATTCAGGATATTTATCATTAATATCTGATAAAGTATTATTAGTGTAATATATACAATCCTGTTTATATTTCTTTTTCAGAAAACATACTTATTATTTCAGAGTAAACAGCGGTACCTGCCTGAATAGACAAGTACCGCTGATCTGCCTTTTATTCAGCTGAACACCGAATAATACTTTATACCTTTTTTACTGTGAAACTATGGTATATGTCTTTTCTGAAATTGTTCCGTCTGCATCTATCGCAACAGATCTGAGATTATAGCTTGCTGCCTTTGTGGGAGTGAATTTTGCATATGTATGCTTCTCGTTGCCATAGCTGAGCTTGTTCCATTTTGTATTCTCGGTTCTCTTGAAGAAGAACTGATATGTAACCGGCTTTGTTCCGCCTACTGTTCTTCCGGAAATTGTTATTGTTGTATTTGCCGGAAGTGTCGTAGGTCTGTTGATTATTGAAATATTTGTAAGCGGGAGGCTTTCAACAGCTGTTGCAGTAAATGTCCTGACTGCTGTTGCACCTGTGCTGTCCTTTGCAATTACCTTCAGATCATAATCTGCAGCTGCCTTCGGTATCAGAGTAGCATATGTTGCTGTTCCGAATTCTGTACCCATTTTATTCCATTTACTGTTTGTGGATCTCTTGAAATAGAATGCATACTTATACGGTCCCTTTCCGCCTTCTGCTCCGCCTGTGACACGGATATCATCGCCGATCTGTGCAATCTCTGTGTTCAGATAGGAGGTGTTTTCCAATGTATCCGGACTTGTTACAGTTACTTTGAATGTATTTGTTTTTACTGTTCCTGCATTATCCTTTACATCTATCTTTATGTCAAATTCTGCGGCTGTGTTCGGTGTGAAGGATGCACTTGTTGCTGAACTGTACTCTGTACCGAGTACATTCCATTTTGTATTTGTGCTTCTCTTGTAATAATATGCATATTTGTACGGTGCTGTTCCTCCGCTTGCCTTACCGTTAAGCTTTACTGCTGTTCCGGCCTTTACTGTCAGTGATTCAACTGAGGAAAGATTCCTGAGTTCGTTTACTGGCTCTGTTACAGTAACCTGGAAGTCAGCATATTCACCTGCCATCTGGTTGTCAAAAGCACTGACTCTTACATAATATGTTCCTGCCTTATCAGGAGTGAAGCTTGCTGTTGTGGAGGTTGTATAACCGGAGCCGATCGTAGTAAACTCTTTATCAGACTCATATTTGTATTCATATAAGAACTTATACGGCTCTTCTCCGCACTCTGCCTGTCCGGTGATTGTGACAACATCACCTACACTTGCTGTTTCCTTATCAATGGTTGA
>ONRO01000218.1 GCA_900320235.1 uncultured Eubacteriales bacterium | reverse complement strand
TTTTTTTAACTGAAAAATGGAGGGAAAAACAGTGTATTTAAGACAATATAAAAAAGATGATGCGAAAACAATAATATCCTGGTGTGAAGATGAAACAGTTTTCAGAAAATGGACCTCGGACAGATATGATACATATCCGATAACTGAAAAGGATATGAATTATAAATATTTTGACTGTAATGGAGATTGTGTGGAAAAGGATAATTTCTATCCGATGACAGCCTGTGACGATGAAGGAATAACAGGACATTTTATTCTCAGATATGTCGGCGGCAATAAAAAAATACTCCGGATTGGTTTTGTGATTGTCGATAATAAAAAAAGAGGACATGGATATGGTAAAAAAATGATAGAGCTTGCTATTGACTATGCTTTCAGAATTGCCGGAGCAGAACAGGTGACAATAGGCGTTTTTGAAAATAATAAGCCTGCTTACTATTGCTACAAGGCGGCAGGCTTTAAGGATGTTCGGGATAAAGAAGAAATTTGTGAATTATTCGGGGAAAAATGGAAAATATCTGAACTGGCAATTAACCGGGATGATTATTTTTCAGGAAAAGAATATGAGCACAGTTAAGCTTTTAAAATGAAAATCTGTATACTCATGTAAGAATTGTGCAGTATCGGAACTATTTATAATCATAGTCCGCAAAAATGCCGGCACTTCCGAAAATATGGAAGCTGCCGGCGCTTTTTTTGACCAGTGGAGATAGAGTTTTTAATACTAATTTTCAATAAAAGAGGAAGCATGAGAAATTGATGGCTTTCTGCCCCGTACCCCTGACCTTAGGTTCTGGGTCTGACTTGCCGGCTCGGTCGGTGCTGCTTTGCAGCTGTTACAAAAGGACACCCGCTCCCTTTGGAAACAGCAAGCCTTTGTAAAGTTCCTGCGAAACTTTTATTTTTTAGCATTCAATTATATATCAGTATAAGGATATAAACGGATTGAGTTTGCAGAAAAACAGGGGAAATAAAATCATTTAGAAGCATAATGAGCCGGATACCAGTTCTGGAACCATTTTGTGAAAAAGCCCATAAGAACAGGAATGATATTATTGATGATTGAAAGGAAGGGGGAAAGTGGAGTTCCCATCAGGAAAAATGTCCATACACTTGTAATTATATATAAAACTCCCCACGCAAGAGTAAGAATACGGTTTGTTCTCATAAACAAAGGATTTTCAAAAGCAGATTCGCCGTTATAGCTTTTCATTGAATACCAGGCTGTCAGCGGGATTCTGGAAAGACATGACACGCTCCACATCAGACCAAATGCAAGGTATGAGCCGGGGATAATAAATTTTACTGCATCCGGAAGAAGAAGTGCCATTGCTGAAAAACCAATAACAGCAGATGAGGAAATGACATCATATATTGTTTTGCGGAAACGGAAGAAAAACAGACTGGTAAGTGCACAGATTCCGATCGTGATCAGACTGCCGGCATAACTGTCTATTGATGCGGCTATCCAGAAAGCTATCCATGGGATCAGCATTATTATCATATTTGTACTACTGTTGTTTTTATCTGAGGTGTTTTTTTCTGATTTTTGTTTTACATTGCCTGAGCCGAAATATTTTTCCCAGTTGAGCATAATATCAAAGTTACCTTCGACCCGGTAGAGTTTTTTCATCATTGCCCCGGAACCGCTTATTTTTCCGGCAGCAATATCCTTCCATACTGTGAAAGGAGTAATTATTTTTGTGGTGGGGGACAAAAAGTTTTCTTTCAGAATCTCGAAACCGTCTTTTTTCAGAATGATCTGATATGATTTGTTTTCATCTGAATAGCACATCTCAAGAACGATATCTTTTCCATTATATGATGACTTATTATACACTGAAGCCATCTGCTTTGTGAAAATGAAAGTATCGTCCTCTTTTTCACCGGTTTCCTTTGAAACACCCCAGCTTGCATCGGCCATTGCTTCAAAGGTTTCCCTGGAAAACAGCAGTTCATTTAAACTATCTCTTGTTTGCTGACTTATTCCTTCTGTAATAAACTCCTGACCTGCCTGCTTTACATAACTGAGATATTCATCCGTGCGGCTGTGCAGTTCTTCAACCCTGAATAATTCGCCCTGTCCGCAAAAGATGGTTTCATAATTGTTTTCCCCGAGAAAATGATCGAACATGGCTGTTACAGAACCATAGTTTCCCTTTGCTGTATAGAAACCGCAGGTTGAAATAATGACATGGCGTTTTCCTGACATATCAAATCTCATCGGATGACCGCCGCTTTCGCTTTCGCTGACCATGAACGGCAATGCAAGCGGAAGCTGACGATCGATAAGAGTTTTCAGCCTTCCTGGAACATTGAAATAATAAAGGCCGAATGACCATATCACAATATCAGCCCAGAGAATCCTGTCGAGAACTTCCTTCATATCATCCTTTAACACGCATGTTCCCGGCGTTTTATTCCAGCATCCGAAGCATCCGATACAATTGCCGATATTTTTATCTTTAACAATTATTTCTTCACATTCTGTTTCTGTTTTTTCGGATATTCCACTGATAAAAGACTCAGTCAGTTTAAAGGTGTTGCTTTTTTTCCCTTTCGGACTTCCGTTAATTATCAGAATTTTCATTTTTTAATTCCTCCATTTGCTTTAGACAATTATCAAGCCATTCTCCATACATTTTTGAATACATCAATCCGTATTCTATTGTCATTTTCCAATACAGTGCTTTCATCGGATCGTTAATTAGTCTGACATATTTTTCTGTATCAGGTGGAGTAACAGTCATTTTATGTGCAAATCCATAGCTTTCATGCTTTAGCTTTTCAAAATAATCAATATTTTCTTCCAGACTGAATTCTCCTCTGAAAAATGTTTTCATCATAAGAGGACTTCTTATCTTAAGTCCGATATTGTCTTCTGATAACCAGCGTCTGAGTTCTTCTCTGCCTTTTTCCGTTATTGTGAATTCTTTTTTATCGGGTTTGCCGTCCTGAACAATTGTTTCATCAGTAGCCCAGCCATTCTTTTTTATTGTGTGCAGTTCTCTGTAAATCTGACTTGTCTGTGCATGCCAGAAATAACTCAATGAATCCTTGAAGATGAGGACGATATCATAACCAGTCATACTTCCATAGTTTAGCAATCCTAATATACCATGTTTAAGCATAAGCGCCTCCATATTCCATTTGTTGAATATATTATAATTCTACTTGTGGAATATATCAATGCTTTTACAGGATAATAAATATACAAGACGTATATATAATAAGAATATAACGAATAGTAATACTATATTTAAAAAACTTGTTTCATATTATTATTCAGAATAATACAACAAGCCGATGAACCGTAGTCCATCGGCTTGTTAGCAGAAAAGTTGTTTTTTTCAGCTGCTCAGAATATCATTCAGGATCTGCACGAATTCACGGTAGCCATCAGGTTTTGCAACATAACCATGTGCAGAAATTGCTTTTCCGTCAATGGTTGCATTCACGCTGATGCTTTCACCGTCACAAACATCACTGAATGAACGTGAGAAGCCGTCCCACGATTTCACACCGCAGTCCGAAGCAGCCTTGCAAATCTGATTGTAAAGATCCTCGCCGCCTTCTTTGCGCATATCAAGAAAGTCCTCTCTTGTTGTATCATCATGATAATTCCATGGGCCCTCATATTTTGAAACGGTCACTCCGTTTTCAGTACGAAGGACCTCATATTCAGTAGTGTAAGCCATCGAACCGTTTACGGTCATCGTTATCTTCTCTATCTGAGGCAATTTTTTCATATCAATGCTCCCTTCTGATACGGCCTTTGAAGACTGCTGATTATCATTGCTGTTTTCAGGCATAGAATTTGCGGATATTTCTGAAGATTGCTGTTCTTCCGTGCTGTGCTCAGTATGTACAGATTTTTCGGAGAATTCTGACGTGCTTTCGGAAGGATCCGGCTTTCTGTTTTCCGTGCAGGCTGAAAAAAGAACAGTCATTGACAAAATAAGAAATAATGCAGTTATTCTTTTCATTTTGATCTTCCTCGCATTCGTATTTGTTTTCCTGACATGATGATGAAATGGCATCATTTTTCATGTTTTTCAAGCCATTCTGCAATAGCTGACAGGTCTTCACGATGTATGCCGTGCACATTATCCTCGTGCCTGATAAAGGTACAGTCGGTTGTTTTGCGGAGTTTTTCATACATTACTTCGGCTTGTTCAAAAGAAATAAGACTGTCATATCTGCTGTGTATTATAAGTACAGGGATCCTGATTTTTTCTGACCAGTAAACGGCAGATCTTTTTTTATATTCGTCCATAGCTTCCTCTGGAGAGCAGCCGATAGCAGCGTGCAGCATAGTTTCCATATCTGTATTATCGTAATACGAGCTTATAAGGTCGCTTACCGCGGAGATGACAACCATTTTTTTAATACGGCTGTCCTGTTTTGCGGTCATATATGACATCATTCCGCCTCTTGAGAGTCCGGCAATACAAAAATCGGTCATGTCTGCAAACCGGAATGTTTTTTCGCAAAGATCAATAAGCTTTGCAACATCCCGAAGATCGTCACCGCCGAACTGATCTTCACCCTGTGCACCGCCGGCACCTCTGTACTGAGAAGCTATTACAATACGTCCTGTTGCGGCACAGAATTTTTCAGTGTCATGGATCCCGAGAAGTCCCATATGGTCGTTTCCGCCCCGGTTATAAAGAATACATCTGCATGGTTCTTGTTTTTCGATGCAGGAAAGAGGAATCGAAATGTAGGCTCCGATATTATAGGAATCTGAAAGATAGGAAAATCTGAAGGTCTGACATTTGTCTGAAAAAGCATTTTCTTCGCTGATTTTTTCAATACCTGATATTTCCGGGCTTTCATAGGACGTGAAATCAAAGTCATTTTTATCTGCAATGATATCGGAAGAAGAAGCAGAGGTTTTTTCATTGCCGGGTATAACATTGCTGATATCACCGGAATTATTATCAGAGCAGCCTGTCTGAAGGCATAATGCAAAGCTTATTAAAATTATAGATGAAATTATTTTCCGGGCTGAAAATATCATAAGAATCGTCCTTTGCATGATTTCGGATAAGTTTCAGTGATTATGAGTTCTTGCTCTTTTTTACCATATTGATTATTTCTGAAATCTTAGGCGGATTGCCGTACATAAGTACACCGATCTTGTAAATTGCAGAAGCCAGCATACCAAAAACAACGATTGTCGCAAGTTGCAGCACAACAGAAACAGCAACTTCCCATATTGTAATATCTACAAGTGTTGATCTCACGAACATTGCCATCGGGGCACTGAGCGGGAAATAGGAAAGGACAATCATAACAGTGCTGTCTACCATTCCGCCGCTGCACATGAAAATAAGCATCATATAAATACCGATAAGAATAAACAGAACAGGGGTCGTCAGACCATTAAGATCTTCGGTCTTTGACGCAAATGAAGCAAGTGCGCCGAGAAGGAAGGCGTAGATGAAATAGCCGAGAATAAAGAAAATCAGCGCTGAAATAAGTGTTTCAACAGGGAAATTAATAAATTCCCGGATTTCCTCTGGAATCATATTCTTCGGAGAATAGGTGAATGACAGGGACACTGACATAAAGATAAGCGCAAGCTGTGTAAGACCTGCAAGACCGGCGCCTATGACCTTTCCGAACATAAGTTCAGCTGGCTTTGCGCAGGTTATGAGAAGTTCCATTGCCCTGGTATTCTTTTCACTGACAACACTCTGGGTAACAAGCTGACCATATGTTGTTATTGCTGTAAAAAGAATACACATCAGCAGATAAACAGGGAAATAGTTTTTTGTCTGGTCAGTGCCTGTTGAAACAAGCTGTGTATTTACAGGAGTATTCATAAGAGCATCAGTTTCAGCCTGAGAGAGTCCGTGTTCAGACAGCTTTGTTACAGTATACATGTTTTTGACAGCCTGACTGAGCAGCTGACTGTTTGTGTCATAGATGGTATTATTCTTGGTAATATAAATCAGGGAAAGGGGGGAGTCGATCTCTGCTGCAAATATGTACTCATCATTGTTGACCTTGTTTTCGACCGTTTTTCTGTCCTCATCAGTGATTTTAATATCATAGTCGGGAAAGTACGGAGCGATTTCGCTTTTCACAAGCTCATCATCATAATTGCATTTCATAACTGCAATAATACTTTTTTCTGTATTTTCCTGAATTTCATCGCTGCTTTCCTGAGTAATGGAAATAATCAGACCCGGAAGCAGAGAAAACAGAAAAGAACCACATACAAGAAATGCTGTGATAATTATGAAAGCTTTATTTCTGACACAGTTCAGATATTCAAATTTAAGTATCTTAAAAAAGTTTTTCATATTCCGCCCTCCGTATACTGAACAAAAATATCATTCAGAGATGGTTCTTTTACCTTGAAGCCGTCAAGCTGGAATTTATTTTCAAGCAAAAGCTTCAGAAGCTCATCCTTGTCATTTTCATTTTTCAGCTTTACAGTAACGGCATTGTCTTTTTCGCTGCCATCGACTGAATCAATTCTGCCGGAGAAGCTTTTTGAAATAAAAGCAGAGAGATGCTCATACTTTTCCGAATAAATCAGGATTGTATTTCTGGGATAGCTGCGCTTGATCTCATTGATCTGTCCATCGACAGCGATCCTGCCTGCATTAAGGATAGAAATATCCCTGCAGAATTCCTCTATGTAATTCATCTGATGACTTGAGAAAAGAACAGCGGAGCCGCCGTCTATCATTTCTTTAATAACATCCTTCAGCAGCATAGCATTGACAGGATCAAGACCGGAAAACGGTTCGTCAAGAATAATCAGCTTAGGATCGCAGAGTAAAGTGGCAGCAAGCTGTATTTTCTGCTGATTACCCTTACTGAGCGTTTCAAGTTTCTTATCCTTATATTCTGTCATGCCCATACGGTCAAGCCATTTTACGCTTGCATCCTTAGCCTGTTGCTTTGACAGTCCTCTGAGCATGCCAAAATAAATAAGCTGCTCATTGATTCTGATCTTAGGATAAAGACCTCTTTCCTCCGGCAGATAACCGATTTTCAGCTTATCACGGTTTATTTCTTTTCCGTCAACAAGTATCTCACCGCTGTTCTGAAAGAATACTCCCATAATAATGCGTATTGTAGTAGTTTTACCTGCACCGTTTCTGCCAAGAAGACCGTGAGCTCTGCCGCTTTCAGCTTCAAAGCTGATGCCGCGGAGTACCTCTTTTTCGCCGAAATTTTTAGTAATATTACGAATCTCGATCTTCAAATTTTATTCCTCCTTTGTTTTTAAGTATCATAAAAATACAAACAGTAATTAATATGTTATCCGGTTTTTCAGTGACTGTTTATAAAAACTGTCCGTGTTTTTCAGGAAAAGACTTCTGAGGCTGTTTTACGGGTATTTGCCACATATATATATCATTCAGGCTGTATGGTCTCAAAATAAATATCCTTTTTCATAAATTCTGCGATATTATCCTGAGAAAGATTTACTGCAAGCAGCAGCTTTGCATATGCACTTTCTGTTGACATATTATAAAGCGGCAGAGCGCCCTTTTTCAGCAGATTGCTGCTTGTTTCGTAAATGGCTTTTGAGGATTTTTTCAGCGAGCATAAAAAAAGCGGGATTTTATTTTCAAGACATTTTTCAAGCAGGAGCTCTGCTTTTTCAGGAACCGTTCCGGAATGATATGTTATCAGTAAAACAGCACCTGTATTGTCATCAGGAGTGATTTTCTCCCAATTGATTGAAGGATAAGGGTGCACAGACAAGACATTTTTTGAAAAACGCAATGATGACAGCTCAAGGCTGTTTGTTTTGTTTTCAGTATGCCTTATCTTGCAGAGAATATCCTGACATCCTTCATTATTGATGAATCCGAAAGGTAATCCATCTGTTTCAGAAAATCTATCATTGAATCTGTCAGCTTCCTGCATTCGTGTAGGAATAAAAACACGTGCAGAATTATCATTTCTGTTTTTATACACCGTATAAACACCGTTGTGACAATTATTGATGAGTTTTACAGAAGCAGAGAAATTATCAAGAGCATTGCTTTGCGGATGATCCGGGACATAGTCTGAAGCAGTTATCACAATAGGAATACCAAGATTATGCAGACACATCCCGAGCATAGCAGATGTGTAGCTGAGTGTATCACTGCCGTGCGTGATAATTATTCCATCATAGCAGCTTTTATCAATTGAGATGATAAAATGAATCAGCATTTCCCAGTGTAGGGTTTCAAGGTTTTCACTTAAGATATTATATGGTTCAACAGTTGTAAATTCTGTTTGTGAACCCGGAAATGCTTCATTATATAGTTCAAGGATACGGCATTTTCCCTTTTCAGAAGAAATCACGCCATTTTCTTCATGGCTGCCGATTGTTCCACCAGTATTGATAATAAGAATATTCTTCATAGTACCTCACATTTTTGCGGCAGAAATTCCACTGTACTGCCCGATGCCTGTTCTTTTATATAAATAATACCATATCAATAATAACGTGTCAATTCAAACACCGGCAGCGTGCCGGCAGCGTGACGCTGCACCCTTGATTCACGGCTTTTATAGCCTGAAAAAGTTTTACTCCGGCACCGCCCGGCTTTTTTGAGCCTGAACTTCTGATATACTTTCTGCCTAAAAACTCCCGGAATTATTTTACACCAACCTGTGCGCTGCCGGTGTCGCGACGTGCTATCGCTCCGTATACACTGCGCTCTGATATAGAAGCACTGTTACACTCCCGCGGCTCTGACTTTTTCTGTCCATTAAATAAAGTCAGCTTATTGCAAATGAAAAAAACTATCAGATTTGTCCTGTAATTACTCCCTCAGTCAGCTTCGCTGACAGCTCCCTCGGAGAGGGAGCCTGTTATTAAGCGTAACGCTTCTGTGCCTACGCTGATACAAAACTAATCGTTGCTAAAGAAATAAGCGAGCACGCCGGAGGCAGCGCAGCGTGGGAAAGCGAGTGCAGTAAGCGAGCACGCACACCGCAGGCGGTGGGCAGCGCAGCGGGTAAGCCGGGTGTTAAGGAAAAGGGATTTCAAAAGGGGAAAACCTGAAGAGGGGCGCAGCTCCTCTTTTGGTGTTCTTCTTTTGACATTTTTGCTGTCGGCGCAAAGCCATCCATAGAGAAATGCCTGATCAGACCGGTTTATCTCTCCGGAAAAGAAAATCTGCTTTTAAAGACTGAACAGCAATATCAGAGCTTTCCGTATCATAAATTCAATAATATATATACTATCAGGTATTAAAGTGTTATAATGATAATAGTTATTCCGTTGCCGAAAAATTCTGATCAGGAATAATCATTTCAAAGCTGAATATAAAAGGACTGACAATATGGAAAGACAAATAATAGAGCATACTCTTGACCCGGTTTATGACAGCAATTCCGAAATACTCATACTTGGTACAATGCCCTCACCTAAATCAAGAGAAAACGGTTTTTATTACGGTCACCCTCAGAACCGTTTCTGGAGAGTACTTGCACAGATACTTTCAGACAAACTTCCGGCTACAAATAAAGAAAAACGTCAGTTTCTTCTCTGTCATCATATTGCACTGTGGGATGTTCTGAAAAGCTGCAGTATAGAGGGCGCGGATGATTCTTCAATAAAAGAGCCCGTACCTAATGATATAGCTTCACTTCTTGAGAAAACAAATATCCGGAGTATTTTCACAACAGGAAAAAAAGCATACACCCTCTATAATCGGTACTGTAGAAAAAATACCGGAATTGATGCGGTTTCACTGCCGTCAACAAGCCCTGCAAACAGACGCTATTACAGCGATGAGGATATAATAAGAGAATATCGTCTTTTGCTTGCTTATATAAGGTGAAATGTGATATAATAGATTGGATATATGGAAAATTTTTATAGTTGCTGAGTTTTTTGTAAAAAGATTCCGGGATATTTCAGAAAACATTGGATGATCCGCTTTTTTCGGCATATTTATTATGCCCGGTTACCCCTGATGTGATAAAAGAGCTTCTCTGCCCGTGCAGATGCCTGGCTTTCCGGAATGAATATCCATGGCAGACAGCTGTATCATGGCTGCAGCCATAAAGAAAGGACAGTGAAAAATGAAATTTGTTTCTTGGAATGTGAACGGACTGAGGGCATGTATGCAGAAAGGGTTTATTGATGTTGTAAATGAACTGAAACCTGATTTCATGTGCCTTCAGGAAACAAAAATGCAGGAAGGACAGGCTGAAGTTCCGCTTGAGGGATATAATAAGTATTTTAACAGCGCAGAAAAAAAAGGTTACTCCGGTACTGCAGTTTTTACTCCGCATACCCCGAAGCAGATCATTCTCAATGGTATGAATATCGAGGAGCATAGTCATGAGGGAAGAATGATAACTGTTGATATGGACAGCTTCTATCTTGTGAATGTATATACTCCGAATGCAAAGGACGGCCTTTTGCGTATCGATTACCGTATGCAGTGGGAAACTGATCTGAGAGAGTACCTTATGAATCTCGATAAGGAAAAGCCTGTCATCTATTGCGGTGACCTGAATGTTGCTCATAACGAGATCGACCTGAAAAATCCCAAGAGTAACAGAGGAAATGCCGGTTTTTCAGATCAGGAAAGAGGCAGGATAGGCGAGCTGCTCGAAAGCGGCTTTACCGATACCTTCCGTTATCTTCACCCTGATGAAACAGGACGATACAGCTGGTGGTCATACCGCTTCAATGCACGAAAGAATAATGCAGGATGGCGTATTGACTATTTTATCGTATCAGACCGCATTGCGGATAAGATAACAAATGCAGATATACTTTCGGATATCTACGGCAGTGATCACTGCCCGGTGATTCTTGAAATAGATATCTGATTCTGCTGCACATAAAGAATTCCCTATGAAAGAGAGGAAAAGCAAATGATCAAGGTCAGAAATCTGACAAAATACTATGTCAGAAATAAAGCTCTCGATAATGTAAGCTTTACGCTGAAGGAGGGCGAGATACTCGGCTTTCTCGGACCGAACGGTGCAGGAAAGTCAACGACTATGAATATTATAACCGGATATTTGTCAAGTGATTCGGGAACAGTTGAAATAGATGGAATCAATATTCTTGAAAACCCGACAGCTGCAAAGAAAAAAATAGGCTATCTTCCGGAAATACCGCCGCTTTATAATGATATGACTGTAAAGGGATACCTTGAATTCATATTCAGACTGAAAAAGGTTCGCAAGCCTGTGAAGGAGCATATCAATAATATCTGTGATCAGGTAAAAATAAGTGATGTCAAGGAAAAGATAATCAAGAACCTGTCAAAAGGTTACCGTCAGCGTGTCGGACTTGCACAGGCTCTGATTGGCGATCCGCCGCTGCTGATACTTGATGAGCCGACTGTCGGTCTTGATCCTCAGCAGATAATTGAGATCCGCCGTCTTATCCGTGAGCTTGGAAAAAAGCATACAATAATATTATCCTCACATCTTCTGTCAGAGGTACAGGCTGTTTGCGATAAGATTCTTATTATAAATAACGGAAAAATTGTAGCTGATGAACTTACATCATCTCTTACAGGTACAGGCTCTTCAACTGAGAAGCTCAGCCTTATCGTCGAGGGCAGAAAAACTCAGGTGCAGTCTGCGCTTCAGAAAATCGACGGTGTTACAAATGTGACCTATCTCGGAGAAGCAGAAAAGGGATGCTGCGAGTTTACAGTTTCCAGCCGCCGTGATGTAAGAAGGCTGATTTTCAGATCACTTGCAAAGACGGATTTCAATATTCTTAAGATGACTCCCGTGGAGCTTTCACTTGAGGATACATATCTTAATATCATAACAGGCAAAAGCGAAATAAAGGAGGCAGGCTCAGATGTCAGCAATTTATAAAAGGGAATTCATGTCATATTTCACCTCGCCTGTGGGATATGCAGTTCTTGCCGCATTCATGTTTTTCAGCGGAATATTCTTTTATTATCAGTGCCTTTATACAGGTACAACCAGTATGTCGGGCGTTTTTCAGAGCATGTTTCTGATTGTAATGTTCATTATCCCGCTTATCACCATGAGAAGCTTTGCTGACGACAGAAAAAATAAAACGGATCAGGCACTTCTTACTGCCCCCGTCGGAATACCTGCTATCGTTATTTCAAAGTTTCTTTCTGCACTTTCAATTTTTGCGCTCTGCCTTTGTTCCTTTGTTATAGAGGGAGTAGCTCTGACAATCCTTGCAAAGGCTGACTGGAGCGTTATCATCGGCAATATTTTCGGTATGATAATCCTGGCAGCGTCATTTATCTCGATCGGACTTTTCATTTCATCTCTGACAGAAAGCTCAATTGTTGCGGCAATCGTATCCTTTGTTGTCAATGTACTGATAAGTCTTCTTGATACGATCAGCTATACTGCACATATAGATGTTCTTACAAAAATAACTGATGCAATTTCTTTCCAGGGCAGATATGGAAATTTTGCTATCGGACAGATATCACTTTCCGACGTGGTGTTTTTCGTGACAGTTACCTGCCTGTTCCTTTTCCTTACGGACAGGATAGTTGAAAGAAGAAGATGGGCGTAAGGAGGGATAATGATGTCTGAAAAAGAAATAAAGATAAATAAAGATGAAGAAGCGGCAGAAGAGAAAAACAAGAATGCCGTAAAAAAGTCTGAGCCGGAAAAGAAAAAACAGGATAAAAAGAACCCGGACAGTAAAAACAACAGTATGTCAAGAAAGGGAAAACACAGACTGGTGTCTGTTGTTCTTCTTGCACTCGTGCTTGCAGGTGTGGTTCTTCTGAATATCATAGCTTCAGCACTGACTGACAGATTTTCGGTTCTGACAGCAGATATTACGGCAAACGGAACATATAATCTGACTGATTCGACCACAAAGGTCGTAGGCGGACTAAAGAAAAAGGTAAGTATCATTTTCCTTGCCGAGAGAAAGACTTATGAAACCTTTGATACATATTATAAGCAGACAACAAATATGGTCGATAAGATGATACAGGAATCAAACGGATTCCTCAGCGTACAATATGTTGACATTGTTTCAAATCCGAATTTCGTCAATGATTATAAGGACGAAAACCTGACAACAAGTGATGTGATCGTTAAATGCGGGGAAAAATACAATGTTCTTCATAAAGAGGATATGTTCAATTTTGAACTGATGGATAATCAGTATCAGTATATTACCTCATCAAAGGCTGAATCAGCTATTGATACAGCAATTGTAAAGGTCACAAGCGACAGAACAGACAAAATTGTAATTCTTACCGACCAGACCGGCGAATCAGAAAACGGTTATCTTTATCTTTCAAAGGTGCTTGGTTCAAACAACTATAATGTGGTTGAAATGGAAATTGAGAAAGCTGATATTCCCGATGATGTAAATACAGTTATTGCTTATTCCCCGACAAAGGATTACAGTGAAAATGCTGTTAAAAAGCTCAGAAACTTCCTTTATAACGACGGAAAATATACAAAGAGCATGATCTATATCCCGTACAGGAATAAAGCAGAATGCCCGAATATTGACAAGCTCCTTGAGGAATACGGAATGGCAGTCAGCGACGGACTGGCTTTCGATATGGATACAAGCAGACAGATGAGCAGCGCAAGCTCATACAGTGCATACAGATATATTGCGGCTTCTTTCTCATCAAAGCTTTACACTGATAATATAACAAAGGACAGTCAGACTGTACTTGCAGATTATTCCAGAGCAGTTATTTCAAAGAATGAAAATATTACCCAGCCGCTTATCTCTTATTCCTCAAATTCCGGAATCTGTCCGTTTGATGCGACAGACGACTGGAATCCGAAGGACTATATTGTAGGCAATGTATGTATTATGATGCAGGGCCTTTCAGGTAACGACAAGGCACAATCAAGACTTATTGTTTCCGGTTCTACAGAAATGTGGTCTGAAACAATAATGCAGTCACAGTTCATCAATCAGGAATACTGGTTCAATATTGTCGATACCCTCAATCACAGGGAAGATAATTCAGTGCATCTTGAGGATAAAGTCATCACAGATTATTCACTGCAGAATATCAGCAGGCAGACATCTGTTATTGTCGGCGTTGTGATGTTTGCAGTTATCCCTGTGCTCATTATCGGTGCAGGAATTATGGTCTATGTCTTCAGACGCAGGAAGTGAGGCAATTATGAAAAAGAATATTGTTCTCATTATAATTGCAGCTGTTGTGGTTGCAGGCCTTGCAGGAGTGATGATCTTTGTGACAAACCTCCCGCAAAGCGAGGAAAGCGGAATTTCTTCTGATACACTTGATATCCTTCTTTATGATAAAACCAGCGTCAAGCCTGAACAGATCACAGTAAATAACAGCGGCGGTGAATATAATCTCATTGGTTTTGATTATACAGGTATGGCTGATGAAATAGCTCAGCAGAACGGAGAGGTAAGTACAGAAGCTTCTGTATCTTCCGAAGGTTCTGAGGGTTCAGAAAGCTCAGCTGCAAAGGAAAACTCTAATGCCAGAAAAAACGATGTTTCATCTGTAAAGATAAACATGCGTTATACAATGCAGGACTATGAGGATCTTGAGCTTGACAAGACCGCAACAGATGCACTTGCATATCAGTGCTCCTATGTTGCAGCATTGCAGCTTGTTGACAAAACAGGCCGTAAATATGCGGAATTCGGACTTGACAAGCCTGCTTCAACTGTAAATGTACAGTTCAGCGACGGAACGAAAGAAACTCTGTATCTCGGCAACAAGGCACCGAATGATATGGGATATTATTTCAGACGTGAGGCTTCACCGAATGTATATCTGATGAATTCAGAAATGGTAAGCTCATTCCTTACAGAAAAGCTTCAGATGCTTGAAAAGACAATAACAAAGGATTTCAATGATGATGAAGATGTTAACGCTGAGATAAAATCGGTAAGTATCAGCGGAGCAGGTTATGACAAGCCTGTCAGTATTGATAAAGAAGATGATATTTCAATATCCAGCACATATAAGCTTCGTTCACCCTATCATCTTGCCTGCGGAAAAGAAGCAGCGGATACCTTTGGCAAAAATATGTATGGCATAAAGGGAACAGAGGTAGCAGCAGCAAATGTGAATGACGAAGATAAAAAGAAATACGGACTTGACAAGCCCTATATGGATATTATCGTCAAGGCATCAGATGATAGTACGGTCCGTCTTTATGTATCAAAAGCAGAAAAGGACGGCAGCTGCTATGTAATGGCAGATGACGGAAAGATAATTTTCAAAATGTCAAAAAGCGATGCAGAAAAATGGTATGGTGCGAAATATACTGATTTCCTTACAACTGCTTTTGTATATCCGAATATCGACCGGATGGATAAGCTTGTAATAACCAAAGACGGAAAGTCTGTGAAATACGATATCAAGCATGAAAGAAAGAAAAATGACTTGCTTGAAGATTTCTCCATAACAACAGTATTCAATGAATCAAAGCCTGTTGACTATAATAATTTCAGCACATATATCACAAACTATACAGGACTTGTTAGAGCAGGGCTTGAAGTTAAGGATCCCGCTTCTTACAGCGAAGTGTTCAAAGCTGAATTCGCATACAGCGGTGATGACAAAAAGACTGTTAATGAAACCCTTTCAATCAGAAAGGGTAAGGACGGCTCATATATTGTTTATCTCAATGATATGCTTATGGGCTATACAGAAAGAGAATATGCTGAAAAGCTTATTGCGCAGTCTGATTCGATAATGAAAAAGGGCAAAATAGAATCGCTTATTACTGCTGAAGAGGACAAAAACGTAGAAACCTCAAAAACAGAGCAGCAGAGCACAGCTTCTGAGACAAGCACTGCTTCAGAGCAGAATAGTAAAAACTGATATAATAAATAACCGGACAGCCGTTGTGCATATCGTACAAGGCTGTCCGGTTTTGTATTGTTGAGAAATTATGTTATTCTATAAGATGAAAAAGCTGATGTAATCAGGTTAAGGGCAGTATGATGCAGTACACCTGAGCCGTTTTTTCGATTTGCCGCAAATTCGATAGCTCAGTCTGTAAAAAGTCTTGCGGGAAAGCCTGTGCCGCCCAACGCAGGCTGCGGAATATTTGCGTGGATCAGTGTGCGGCAGGAAAACAGGATAATCAGTATCTTTCAAGCTCTATTATGAGGGGATTTGCTGAACCTTTATAGACAAAACAGCCTCTCAGGATATCCTGAGCAACAGAATCATTTTCAGAAGATGAATCAGCAAAATTCATGGAAATCTCGTAAACAAGCTTTGTGACATATGGAAGCTTGCGTGTATCATATTCGGGAGAAAAAATACATTTTGTTTCAACCATTTTGTCAGATGATAACGACTGCTCATATTGTCCCAGTTCAAATGAGAAATCTTTCTCGTCCGGTTTGCCGTATTTGTTTCCGATCGGCAGAAGCGTAAGCTCTGCTATTCCAAGAATTACATTTTCGTCTGCTTCGCTGATATATGACAAAGAGCTTTCAATATAATAGTAATTCATTTCTCCGCTCTCAGCTTTGGCGGAAAGACCTATTATGCCATGCTCCTGCGCAGATTGATTGGTTATGTCTTTATTGGTGATAATATCAAGACCGGAAATATCTGCGATATCTGTTGTCTGAGTCGGTAAGTTGTATGATGAATCCTTGAGTCCGTACATATAGAGATCAATCCTGAACTGGTCAGGTGAATAATTTCCCGGGGCGTAAATACGGATCAGAAATGTTCTTTCATCTATCGGATGAACAGTCTGTGTGAAAAATCTTTTACCGTTTTCAATGATAGGACTGTCGTCTGAAAAAGTGATTTCCAACTGATCTTCTGTGATAAGCTCAGAGCTTGAGTCAATGATTATCAGCTCAAGCAGGGTTGCACTTTCTGACTGAATAACAAAACCGTCGTTTGACAGACCGCTTTCAACAAGGGATACTGTTCTGTCTGTAATGAGATAGTTATATAGCTTGGTATCTTTTGAATTGTTTTCAGTCATCATTTCGTTGCCGGTCCTGTGGTCGCTTTTCAGATAAATTGCTGTTTCTTCAGCTGAGGATTCATTGTTATTGACATTTCTGAAGGCTGCAATGAATATTCCGCAGACAATCAATATCAATGCCACGCAAAATACAGCAATACCGGCTATTTTTTTCGTGAGAGGACTAAGAACAGGAGCCTGTTTCTTTTTTTCTTTTGGCTTTATCGCTGCGATCGCCCCGGTCAGAAAGTAGAAATCAGTTTCAGTTGTATTTCCGGAACCTGAAGACAGAGTTTGTAATGAACTTCTGATTTTTATTTCTGCACCGGCAATTTCAGATGCGACTGTGAAGGTATCAGTATGAAAAAGTTCTGCAATTTCATTTATTTCAAGACGGCAGTAATAGTAAAGAATAAAAAAACGATATTCATACCTGCTTGTACAGTAATATATCAGCTCTCCTGCCTGAGAAATGAGGGCTTCGTTTTTAATTGCAGATTCCGGCAGCATGACAGTTTTATCCGGAACAGGCAAAACTGAGTTTTCGTTATGTACGGCTGCGGGAACAGATCCGGCGTAGTTTTGCAATGCAGTTTCAACTGCGGTACGTCGGACTGCCTTTGTGAATTCGTCAACAGTTCGTATGGTATTGTTTTCAGTATGTATTGTATTTATTGCCCAGTTGCCGGCTTTTTCAGCGCTGTCTTTGTCGTCGGTAAGACATCTGCAGATAAAACGTATGTCATTTTCATACAGGTTTATGAGCTTCTGCTTTGCGGCAGTATTACCAGATAAGGATTTTTTTAACAGTTTTTCTTTAATATTCATTATTATCACCTTTGTGATTTTATACCGAACGTCATAAAAATATATTACTGTTCTGAGAAGAGCAGATTATTTTTTTATCTAAAACAAATTATATCATATTCTACAAAAAATAAAAACTATAATATATTTTGTTAATAAAAAAGTAACAAATAATTTACAATGCGTTGCATTAATTTATATTATTTTATAAGATAATATTAAAAATAGAACTTTTTTTCGGAATAAAACTCATTGATCGGTAAATTTTTGATTAATATGAGTGTGAAGAATAATGGTAATTTTTTTGTGATAATTATTATTGATATATATATAACAAATTACATTTTATATATTGAAAAAAATAGTCGTATTTGATATAATGGAAACAGAGATTGTTAATATGACTTTTTAGCAGGTTTATTCTGTCCGCTGACGGGCAGAACAAAACTCTTTTATTTTGTTAATAGAAATTTGTTTCCGAAATGTGTTCTCTTTTTTTAAATATTTGCTCTTGCTGCTGAGAAAAAATGTAGAAAGAATAAGGATATATTATATGTTTGGGAAGATAGAAATATTATCATAATTCAGTTAACAGAAAGATGGGGGGTTCATTATGGAATCTTGTTCTCAATTATATACAAGAAAGATTGTAGATTCTATAATACATGGTCTGGAGCAAAGACACAGCAGTATTCTGTTTGTTAAACATTACAATACTTTGAATGTTCCGATAGAAGCTATTCAGGATGCGGTGGAAAAAAGCACCAGCAATATTGAACTTCTGTATCATGAATTTAGTGCGAATAAAATGCAGGAGGCATATGAGCCATTCCTCGGATGGATTAAACAGCTTTATTACAAATATTATTATCAGATCACGCCTGACGAATTTCTCGATGCCTGTGATGTATATTATCTGAGCCGCTCAACAATACGTTCCTATATCACAACAGGAGTATGTGAGCGTGAGGAGGAAATATTAGTCGGTGAAGTGGATTACGAAAGAAAAATGTTCGCTAATTCACTGGTGAATATTCTTTCTTTTATTTCAAAGGAACATACACTTTTCCTTGTTCTTAACAGGCTTCATATTGCTGAGAACAGTACTCTGAATTTCCTGTATCGTTTTATTGCTAAAAGCTATAACAATATCTCCCTGCTTGCAAATTATAATGAAGCATATGTTGCGCCGTCATATACAGTTGAGGTCTGGTCTGAACTTGTTCATGAGATTGAGGATCTTAACTATATGCTCGACTGGAATATGCAGGATCCTCAGGCTGATATCAATATAATAGAATCTTTTGAACCGGTGCTTCATGATTTCAAGGAGTATCTTTCAAAGATCAACAATATGGTATTGTCGCTTGCTACAAAGCAGGCAATGTATTATCTTGAGATCGTACATAACAGGCTGATCGGTGATAAAATCAATCTTAATACGAAATTTCTGGCACAGTTCTATATTATGTATGCAACTGCTGCAATTTATGATAAAAGCTATACGACCGCACTTATTATGTGTGATAAGCTGAAAAATGTCAATAACAAGCATCCGAATATCAAATATACATTCCGCTACCATTCTCTTCTTACGATTTGTGAGGTATACAGCGGACAGCCCGCTCTTGCGAGAAAGAACTGCGACAAATGTATGAAGATCGCAAAGAAAAGCGGCTCGGAAAAATTCCAGGTATATTCACAGATGCTGAATTATATGTGTATGCTTGACGGCTGGACACAGTATATGTGGTACCGTATAGATGAAACAGAAAGTATAGCTGATTTCAAGGAAAAGGCTATCAAATATAAGATGTACAACCATCTTGCACATATAATGTTCTATGGCTGCGGCAACAGGAAGGAATATTTCTCGGGTGATATTGAAACCTGCGAGAATAATGAAAGCTTTGCCGAAGCAATGAATATTGCAAGGATGCTTAAAAATGAGCGTCTGATGATAGCTGCATGGAAGAAAAATGTATTCCTTGCGCAGGGCTATGGTTATTTCACATTCGTTGATTTCTATTACAAAAAATGTCTGGAAATAATCGAGGGTCAGAATGATAAATATGAAGAAGCTCAGATATATAACGGTCTTGGCTTCAACAGGATCGTAAGTGAGCAGTTCATTCTTGCAAATGATTATTTCAATCAGGCTCTTGATCTTTTCTATAAGCTGAAAAGACCGTATGATGTTGCCGAAACACTTTATAATATGGCAACTAATGCGATTCTTTCAGGTAATTATGATATAGCATATAATCATCTTCTTCACGTTCTGAAGATACTTGATTCTGTAAAAATGCACCATATGAGAATCTGTAATATTTCAAAGGTCTATGGAATGATCGTATATTGCAGCTATAAAATGGGAATAGAGTATAATGCACATTTCTATCTGAATAAGATGGACAGGGTATTATATCATCTTCTTCATTGTGATGGTGAGCCGAATTATTTCCTTTGGGACGATGATATGTTTTTCTATTATTTCGTCAGTGCTTTGCTTGAAAAATCAGATAATCTCAAGCTTGCACAGGAATATATGGATAAGGCAAAATTCCATATGATGAGGACAGAAGGACTTCATTTCTTCGTATATGCGATGTTTGCAGAGGAACAGTATGATATGTTCATGGCTTTGGGCAGACCTGATGATGCAGAGGAAATTCTGAATGCTGCAATCGAATTCTGTAACAGAAACGGATATAAGCATAAGGAAGAAAGACTTTTTGCAAAGCTTCATCATCAGTCACTTATTGAAAAGCATATCGAGCTTCCGCTTAAAAATATCAATAAATATCAGATCGAGGAGCTTGCACAGCTTTCAGAAATGCAGATGCTTCTTTCTGAAAAGACAAAGGGTCTGAACTTCCTTGTTGCATGGCAGGAGATGCTTAACAAATCTACCTCTACCTGCTCAACTATCATTGAAGATTCGATGATAACGATGCAGAATAACTATAATGTTGATTATATTCTATATGTTGACGTTATCAAAGGCTCGCCTGTTATCAGCTATAACAGCGGTGATCTTGATTTTTCAAATGAGATGATAGCTGAGGCTACATCTTATCTTTCAAGACATAAGAAGGAATTTGTTGCTTCCAGATTTGACCGTGAATTCTATGAATATACTCCTATTCTTAAACTTTTTGGAGTAAATAATATAGTATCCTTCGTCTGCGTGCCTGTATCTCAGGGCGATGAGCTTTCAGGATATATGGTTTCATGTATAGAAATGCATGAGAATATGACGGGTTCGATCAATTTCTTCAACAGAAATGATCTTACTATCTTTAAATTTGCTCTCCGTCAGATGAACGATACGATTTACAGACTCAAAGCCCGTGATGAGATCAATGAAATGAACCATAAGCTTCAGCAGAGCGCTGTAACTGATCTGCTTACAGGTCTGTTCAACAGACAGGGTTTTACAAAGAAGATAGATGATTTCACTGCACTTGTTTCTAAGGGCAAGCGTGATGATATACATGCTACGGTTATTTATCTTGATCTTGATAATTTCAAATTCTGTAACGATACATTCGGTCATGATGTAGGAGATGAAATTCTGATCGCTTTCTCAAGACTATTTGAAAAGGTAGTCGGAACAAAGGGCTATATCGTAAGATACGGCGGTGATGAATTTGTAATAGTTCTCCCGGGCTACGGAGTCGATGTAGGGGAGAGCATTGCAAAGTCTATCTATAAGGGAATTGAGGATAATAAGTATTTTATTCCTGTTATAGAGGAAACAATACATGCAAAAACTGATGTGCCTGAAAATCATAGGGTATCCTGCTCGATTGGTATTGCAGGTATGGAAAAATACGATCAGAATCATATGAATACTGCACTGAAACACGCTGATACAATGCTCTATGCAATAAAGAAAAGCGGAAAGTCAAATTATTCAATATGGGATGACGAAACAGAAAACGGATGTAAGCTATAATAATAAAGCGTCTTTTTGGCGGTCTGGCTGCGGTCAGACCGCTTTTCTGACTATAATTCCGGATTGAATAATTTTAATATTCAATAAAACCGGAAGCATGAGAAAACGGTGGCTTTCAGCCCACGAACCCCTGGCTAAAGGCTGTGTCTTTGGAAACCGCAAGCCTTTGTAAAGACCCCTGCAAAACTTTTATTTTTTTGCATTTGATTGAATATCAGTATAATCATCAGATTATTGAAAAGCTGATATGAAACATCAGTACAGCGGTTTTCAGGACCGGACTGTATACAGCTTTTATAAAAAAGGACGGCCATGGTATAAACCATGACCGCCGGTTATTATTATGTTAAAAATTATTTGCCAAGGAAAGCTGCGCCGATGATACCTGCATCATTGCCAAGCTCAGCAATACAAACCTGTGTCTGTCTGTTGTTATGCTTAGTATATCTGTCATGTTCGATTATCTTCTTTACAGGCTCGAGGAGATAATCACCCTGTCTGCTGATACCGCCGCCGATGCAGAGGATCTCAGGCTGGAATACATTGATGATGTTTACAAGACCACAGCCGAGATAATCAAGATACATATCAATAACAGATTTTGCAAGAGGACAACCCTTCTGAGCAGCATCAAAAGCAGTTTTGCCGTCGATCTTGCTGAGGTCGCCGCCGATGCTCTGATAGAGCAGATAATTCGGAGCCTGCTGAATTGAGCAAGCTTCTCTTGTCATATTGATAAGACCTGTTGCTGAAGAATAAGCCTCCCAGCAGCCTTTTCTGCCGCATGTGCAAAGACGTCCGTTATGCTGGATAACTGTATGTCCAACCTCAGCACCGGCATAGTTAGAGCCACTGTAAATCATTCCGTCTATTATGATACCGCCGCCAACACCGGTTCCGAGAGTGATCATAACAGCATCATTTGCATCTCTAGCAGCACCAACGCAATATTCGCCGTAAGCAGCAGCGTTTGCATCGTTTTCTACATAAACCTTAATGCCGAGGCGCTCTTCCATCATTTTTACGATTTCCCAGTTATGGAAATTAAAATTGTTGGCAAATTCGATAATGCCTGTTTCACTGTTTACAGCACCCGGAGCACCGATACCGATATATTGCAGATCATTTGCAGTAATTCCGGCTTTTTCCATAGCATCCTTCGCAACAGAAGCCATATCATCTGAAATGCCTTCCATAGTGCAGGGCTTAGATGTTTTGCGGTTAGCTTTAACGATAATTTTGCCATCATCATCAACAACGCCGGCAACAATATTTGTACCGCCGAGATCAATTCCTAAATAAAACATTTTTTATGCCTCCAATACAAAAAATTACTGGTTATATTATAACATATGTCATAAATTAATAAAAGCAGAATTAATAAATTTTTTATTTTTATCAGTTGTCACAATATTATAGTGCAAATAATGGTAATTTTGCCTAATTTACATATAAGAATAAACAAAGAAGAACTTATATTGTATTAAGAAAAGATAATTAAAATGAGCGCAAGATAATTAACCGACAGATTATTAATAATATAGCTGCATTTCTTTATTATCAGAAAGCCTGATGTAAAATAAAACAGTAACAATAACGCAGTATACTTGCAGGAGAAAAAATAAGACAGATGAATCACACGAAATAAAAAGGTCCGGTTGACTTTGTTACGCAACCAGACATAACATAAATCAATAGAATTTGCAATTTTTGAATGTTAGAATTTCAGA
>ONRO01000395.1 GCA_900320235.1 uncultured Eubacteriales bacterium | reverse complement strand
CCGTTTTTATCCGGTCCGTAACCAACTGAGAACAGTATCACATCACGTTCATCTCCCTGAACATTCTCAAGGTTCTTGATGAATATAGGTTCTTCGCTGTTATATGCCCATTCCTCAAGTTCAGGATCTTCTGTACATGCTTCTGTAAGAAGATCATCTATCAGATTCTGCTGATTAACGTTGAATGTTACTATTCCCACGCTGTATTTTGAATCATTCTCGTCATGTGCCCGGCGCTTGAGTTCTTCAACAACAGCCTTTGCTTCTTCCAGATTGTTCCTTGTTTTTCCTCGCTCGAAAATACCATCTACATGAACAAGTTTTACCTTTTCCTCCCTGTCATTTACTGACGGGAATGTGTACAGCTTATTTTCATAGAATTCATGGTTGCTGAACGCTATCAGGCTTTCGTGACGGCTTCTGTAATGCCAGAGAAGATGTGTCTGAGGCATATTAAGTGCCAGACAATCGTCAAGTATACTCTCAAGGTCCTCAATATCAAGATTATCCTCGTCAACAGATGTATTTGAGAAGAATGATGTCGGAGGCATCTGCTTCGGGTCGCCCACTATTACTGCATTTCTGCCTCGTGAAAGTACTCCGACAGCCTTACAGGTAGGCAGCTGCGATGCTTCGTCAAATACAACGATATCAAACGGTTCACGTTTCGGATCAAGATACTGTGCTGCTGATATCGGACTCATAAGCATACACGGACAAAGTCGCGGCAGCATATTCGGCAGCTGATCGAACAGCTTTCTGATACTGATTCCTCTGCCTCCGCTGCGGATCGCTTTCTGTAATATTCCAAGTTCACTGCTTTGTGCAGCTTCTCTTGAGAAATTCGGTACCTTTGATGCAAGACGGCAATATATCTCCTGTTTTGTAAGTGCAGTGATTTCTCTGTCCATTCTCCTGAACTGTTCGATTTTTTCGTTGAACAATGGACCGGAGAATTTATTCAGTGCTGAGCTTCCGTCAATTGCCTTGATTGCCATTGCCTTTGATATTGTCTTGATATATGCACCCTTCATATCTGAATGTGCCATTCCATCTCTGTACGCTTTTACAGCTGGTAAAAGACCTGTTGACTCTGCTTCCTCTGAAATATCATTCCAGGTGATCCACTCCTTTATTTCATCAGAATGCTCACTTATTGTATCACAAAGCTTAATGTCATGTTCGATCCAGTTTTCACTGTCATTTGTTCTGAGTTCAAGAAAACCATAGAATGAACTTCTTACCTTCTCGAGCTTTTCCCAGTTCTCAAGCAGTCCGGGGATTACATCCTTTGCGTCCGTATTGCCGCAGTATGTCATTCTGAAATCATCTGATCCTGTGATCTCCTGAAGTTTATTTGCGCTTTCCTTTGCCTTATCCGAATGTCTTGAAATATCCTGCCAGTTTGTATTTTCGCCGTCATACAGATTTCCGAGATCGTTTCCGTACATTGAGAACAGTCTGTCTGCTTCGGTTTTTTCTGTCTGATAATTCATAAGATCAGTAAGAATCGTTTCAAGTGATCCCTTATCTACCGGAGTTTCCGAATACTGCGATATTTTCTTATGCAGCTTGCCAAGTGACAATGATTTTGCAAGGAACCATTTTGTATTGTCTTCCCTGAATTCATTCAGCAATGCTCTGCCGTCGAGTGAGAAGAAATCGCTTTTCCAGTTTGTTCCGAGCTTTGAGCGGAGTTGCTTTGCACTGATACTGTGTTCACAAAGCTCCCAGATACCGAACATATAGTTTGTGATATTCTCATTTTTCGCCCATGCCTTTGGCATATCGAACCAAACCGCTGCCTCTCTTGCAAGTTCAACAGTTTTTGCTGACTGTGCATATGTATCAATCGGCTGAGATGACGATGCGGAAAATGCTTTCAGCGGTTCTATTATTGCATTCAGCGCTTCTTTATAATCGGCAAGCTCATTCGGAAGCTGCATCCTGAAATGCTGTGAATAAAGCTTTACTCCGATCGGTCCAAGCGGATGATCCTTCGGATGCCCGGTTGCCTTTGCGGCTGCTATCAGTCTTTCAAGCATTACTTCCTGCTTCTCAATCGTTTCTGCATCAACATGCTTTACAAAATCTTCATCAAATGCAGGAAGCTCCGGATAGTTTATATTTGCCTGATAATCATTGATCAGGTGATAAAGGGATTTGCCGCAGGGCTGTCTGCGATGAAGTGCTCCGGCGTAGATATCCAGCTCATGACGCAGCTCTGAAAGCATTTCTGCCTTCTGAGCAAAGGTACGCCTGCTTTTCGATTTTGTAACCTCGGATGCTTTTCTCAACTGTTCAAGTACAGCCTTCTTCTTTGATTTATTTGAATGAAGCTCCAGACAAAAATCACCGATTCCGATTTTATCAAGACGCTTCTGTACAACCTCAAGGGCTGCCATTTTTTCAGCTACAAAAAGTACCGTTTTTCCCTGTGCAAGAGCATTTGCTATCAGTGCCGTGATGGTCTGGGATTTTCCTGTACCGGGTGGTCCGTGAAGTACAAAGCTCTCTCCCTTTCCGGCTGCCTCTATTGCAAACAGCTGTGAGGCATCTGCCGGCATTGGCAGCAGTACTTCATCCTCAGGCACACGTCTGCCGATCTCCATTTCCTGTGCCTTCCAGGACAGCTTTCCGTCCATAAGACTTTTTACGATCTTGTTTTCAGACAGCTCATCACTGCGGTTTCTCAGATCGTTCCACATTACAAACTGTGAGAAAGAGAATATTCCGAGATATGCAGATTCATTTACATCCCAGTTTTTCTTTTCCATTACTGCCTTGCGGATGATCGTAAATACTTTTCTTGTATCTATTCCATGTTCGTCGAGCGGAAGAGGATCAAGTCCGTTTATTTCAATCTCAAAATCCTGCTTGAGCTTTTCAAGAAGTGTGATATTCATTACAGGATCTTCGTCCCGGAGTCTTATCGTGTATCCCTTGGCTGCTGATTTCCTTACTATCTCAACAGGCAGCAGTAAAATCGGAGCATATCTCGCCTTTGTGCTCTTCGGATTTTCATACCAGCGAAGAAGTCCCATAGCTATATACAATGTATTTGCACCGTTCTCCTCCATTGCTACCTTTGAAGATCTGTATATCTCTTTTATTGTATTTGCAAGTTCTGTTTCACTGAACAGTGAACGCAGACGGTGATTTTTGAATTCAGATTTGATTATCTCTGAACATTCCCCGATATCATCTATTGATTCAAATCCTATATTTCCGGACAGCTTCAATTCTTCCGGTCTGGGCATTACGATAAAATCTTCTCCGTCCGCAAGTGCATCCTCAAGATCATCAACTGAACTTATTATCAGCGGAACAGTTGTCTTTGACATTCTGAAATTGATAAGAGAATTTCTCAGTCCGAGATCGAGCAGTTTCCTCTCCCACTGCTGAAGCTTTGTCAGCGGTGCTGTCTTACTTTCATCGATGCTGATTACTGAATCAAGCTCCTTTGGGATTCCTGTAATCTCATCATCCTCTTTTCCGTCTCTCTGAACAGTCCAGCCGCTGTCTGTCATAACTCTGACAGGCAATGGTTTTATTCCGCTGTATCTTGATCGTTTTACATCTATTATGCATAGTGCTTCAGGCACTTCTTTTACTGCTGCCTGTGATGCGTCGTCAAATGATGCTCCTTTTCCTGCATTCATCAGCGTACATTCAACAACTGCTATCTCATTCACACCATCTGCAAGCTTTTTCCTCAGCAATGCAGGATCATCCTGTACTGCCTCCGGAAAGGTCATATCCTCAAGCCATAATCCGGCAAAAATATGTCCCTTTTTCATTATCAGTAATGGATGAAGACCGACCAGCTCAAGTGCCGATGCATAAAGCAGAGTCATATCCATACAGGTGCCGAGCTTCTGTGACATTATACTGTCACAGAGTCTTATCCTCTGTCCTGATGCTTCAAAGCTTGCAGGCGGTTCGGAATATACTATATTCTGTGCTTCTATTGCTCCGTAAATGGCTGCTGCCTGTTTCAGGGCTATATTCGGATCACAGCTCTGATATCCTGTGAATGACGGATCTCCTGTCCACTCTTCAAGAAGAGATGATGCCTTTGATATTATTCCCACTATCTCAGGATGATTCGGTGTGACAAATGAGCAAAGAAGCTCAGGGTAAATGTTAAAACCTGTACATTCGTCATATGCAAGAACATCTATTTCCTTAGTATTCCTTGAAATGGTTTTTCCGTTCTTTGTAAGCTCAAACAGAATACTGCCTTTGACTTTCTCTGTCAGAGAAACAAGCTTTTCACCATTCAGACGAAGTGTTGTATGTTTTATCTCAAAATCAGAGTTTTCAGTTATGTATTCAATATGCATCATAAAGGGCAGGCAAAGCTCATCCGCAGATGTTATGACAAGCTCAATGTCCTTTATTGGCTCATTTTTTTTGTTTTTGATGATAATTGACTTGATTAGTTCAAGTCCGTTCTGCTGCAAAGCATAATTTGCAGTCGGAATCATATCTATACTCAGCTCAATATCCGCATCTATATATGCATCAGGATCTTCAGCTTCTTCACTTATTTCGTCTTCATAAACAGACTCCTCTGCGCCTTGTGCAGCATTCTCTGTTTCTTCATCTTCCTCGCCGAATACAGGCTTTTCAGATATCTCTTCCGGTTCAGTCGCTTCCTCTGAGCTTTCTTCTGCTTCGGCAGTTTCAGACGTTTCTTCCGACTTTTCCGTTTCAGCTTCTTCCTCTGCGGATTCTACGGCATTCTCCGT
>ONRO01000381.1 GCA_900320235.1 uncultured Eubacteriales bacterium | reverse complement strand
GCTGCCGGAGCGATAGCGCGTCAAGGGTGCAGCGTCACGCTGCCGGAGCGATAGCGCGTCAAGGGTGCAGCGTCACGCTGCCGGAGCCGGTGGTATTGAAATTATTAAAAAATAATTGTATACTATATTATATGATAATAAAAGGCCGGGCTTTGATGGATTACTGAAAACTCAGCCGGAAATAGTCTATTGGGGAGTGGTAAAGATGAATGAGATAATCAAGGCAATGCTTGAAAGAAGAAGTGTAAGAAAATACAAGGCGGAAAAGCCGGAGGAAAGTATTATTAATGAGATAATAAACTGCGGACTATATGCAGCAAGCGGAAAAAATACACAGGGCGTTAAGATAATAGCTGTGACAAATAAGGAAAAACGTGACGAAATTGCTGAAATGAACCGCATGATCGGAGGCTGGGATGAAGGCTTTGACCCGTTCTATGGCGCACCTGTAATGCTTATTGTAATTGCAGATAAATCAAGACCGACCTATCTTTATGACGGAAGTCTCGTTATGGGTAATCTCATGCTTGCAGCACACAGTCTCGGACTGGGAAGCTGCTGGATACACAGAGCAAAACAGGAATTTGAAAGCGAACAGGGAAAAAAGCTTCTTTCCGAGCTTGGAATAGAAGGTGATTGGGAAGGAATCGGTCACTGCGCACTGGGCTATGCCGATTCTGAAACAGCAGCAGCTCCTGACAGAAAGCCAGACAGAGTCTATCATATCAAATGATCTGTTATTTTCAGATATGAAAACTGTAGAAGCATATCTCTCTGAGAATTTGCAGAACAGTTTGACAAAAGACAAAGGCTTTTTGCCGCCGCAGGAGAAGCAGATAACAAAAAAACAGCCGTTTTTTTGCAGAAAGCAGAAAAAATGGCTGATGAAAAACTGAGATATTTTTTTCAGGAGGGAGAAAATTGGAGCTTATTGATATCAGCAGATATATGTGCCTGATACTGCGTCATAAGCCGGGTGTGATAGGCATAACACTTGACAGTCACGGCTGGGCTGATACACGGAAGCTTGTTGAGGGTATAGCAAAAAAACACAGCGGTTTCAATATGGAGATGCTTGAAGAAATTGTCCGCACTGATAATAAGCAAAGATATTCTCTCAGCGAGGATAAAACAAGAATAAGGGCAAATCAGGGACATTCTGTTCCTGTTGACGTTGAACTGAAAAAAGCTGATCCGCCTGAGATACTATATCACGGGACGGCAGAAAAATATGCGGCTTCGATACGCAGGGAAGGTATAATCTCCAAACAGAGATTGTATGTTCATCTGTCAAAGGATGAGGCAACAGCTGTAACAGTGGGAAAACGTCATGGAAAACCGGTTGTTTTTGAAGTGAAAAGCGGAGAAATGCAGCGTGACGGATATGAGTTCTTTCTGTCGGAAAACGGAGTCTGGCTTACAAAACGTGTTCCGGCTTCATATCTGAGAGATCATCGTCAGGCTGCCGGTGTATAAATCATTAAGGAATGAAGGAAAATGAAAAATAAAGGTATTGTTTCTGTCACGGCACTTTTACTTGCCGTAATAATGCTTGTATCTTTTTGCTCATGTCGCGGGGAAAGGATAAACGACGGAATGATAGGCGCTCCGATTTCCGCAAGAGACGCAAAGGGAAGAAATTACGAGGATATAGTTACAAAATTCAGATTGGCAGGTTTTGAAAATGTCTATGCTGAACCGATGGGTGATCTGATAATCGGCGTTCTGAATAAATCCGGCGAGGTCGATGAAGTTACGGTCGGAGGAAAATCTGATTTCAGGAAGGATAAGCGTTTTTCACCTGATACATATGTTATTGTGAAATATCATTCTTTTCCGAACAGCACAAACAGCTTTGAAGAAGAGGAGGAAAGCCGTGAGCCTGTAATTGCAGATACAAGCGATGGTATGACCGCTCTGCCTGTTTCTTCAGATGAGATCAGAAAGCTCAGCGTCAAGGAAGCATCTTCAATACTTTCAGAGGCAGGTTTTGTCAATATCAAAACTGAGCCGCTGAGAGACCTTATTGTTGAGATACTTCATTCCGACGGGGATATCAGCGAGGTATCTGTCGGCGGAGATATCGAATTCAAAAAGGGCGACAGATATCAGCCCGATGCTGCAATCGTGATAAGATATCATTCGTACTGAAAATAAAAAGAAAATCCCGTCAGGAGTCTGTGTGAACTTCTGACGGGATTATTTCTGTATATAG
>ONRO01000379.1 GCA_900320235.1 uncultured Eubacteriales bacterium | reverse complement strand
CAGAATACCGTTCGACCGCATGGATTCACCTTTCAGCTGTATTTTTTTGATTTTTCCGGTCAGTGTTGACTGACTAAGCAAATACCCCAGAAGAAGGCTGCCAAAAGATATCACACCAAGAACTATTCCGGCTAAATATCGGTATTTCTCATAGGTTCCGTCCGTCGTTATCAGAATGATACTTGCAGCCGCAATAATACTCTGCACAAAAAAGCCTGCCGGAAGCTTTTTGGTCATTTCTTTCTGATGAAGAGCCACTCCTATCGTTCTGATATAGCAATGCTGTAAAACATACATTCCTGCAAAGCCAAGCATAGTGCATACTCCAAGAGTTGCAGAAGCAGGTATTGTCGGAAGATAATTCATACCGAACATAAGAAGCCCGAAAATAACTGCTGAAATAATAAATGCTGTAACAAGAATTTTCACAGGACTGAGCGGCAGATCAGCGGCAACCTTTCCGGTCTGTCCGTTGACAGCGGCATATGTAATTTTCTCGCCTCTGCGATAACTCATAAACCAGACAGGGAACAATCTGCGGTTTGACGTCACCATATGAATCGGAACTGAATTTTCTGCATGAGAAGGATCTATCGTAAGCTTCAATCCATCCGAAACAGTTTTCACAGCAATATCATTTTTCATATGCTCACAGATAAAAGGCTGCATTTCGTCATGCGTCAGACTAAGATATTCGTTCATGTCAGCATTGCCGCTTTCAGCATAATAACCGCTCAGATATGCAGGATTAAAGCTTTTCATCTGTCTTTCATCGAAATCTCCCAGCCTTTCACTTATATGATCGTCAAAGGCCGCAGAGGCATCGTGTGCTATTTTTTCCGTGATTGTATAGCGTGCCGTTCCTTTCAGATCGTAATAATCCGTTCTGTAATAATAATTTCCGATATCCACTTCACTGCCCTCAGCCCTGAGCGATACAGGTCCGTCAACTTCGCCCCTGAATCTGCAGTAGGGCATATAGATACCCCTGAATTCTTCAATAAGATCAGGATTCCTGAATTTGCCTGAAACAAAGAAATATTTCTTTACCTGAGCACAATAAAGCTGCTTGCATTGTTCCTTTGTAATCATGAACGGAACGATACCCTCAGGCGTCCAGTCTCTGCGCAGCTTATCAAAAATCATCGAGGACCCTTTACAATACGGGCAGAATCCGACCGCATCATTTTTATCCGCAGTGTCAATTTCAGCACCGCAGGACGGACATATATAAGCATAGCTGTCAAAGAAAACCTGAGTCTTTGCATCATTTGATAAATTATCTTTAAGCTTATACGGATCAAACCGGTTTTTACAATATCCGCAAACCATCATCTGTGACGCACTGTCAAAAAGCAGCTCCGAACCGCAATCCGGACAATATATCATATTATCACTCCCTGTATTTTTCACAACATTGTGTCAGAATAAATATTTATTTAATATTATCACGTTAATCTCAATAAAGCAAGATAGCAGTAATAAATATCATCCGGATCATCGTACGGCAGTCCCTGAGTCATGACATCAGGACTACGATATACCGGAATCATTATTCCCTCATCTGCATTTTTTCACAGCTGTTTCAGGAGTATGAATACAAATAAAATTCAGGACAAAATCATAATCCTCTGCTGCGGCATAAACCTGATTATGATACAGACGTTCATTAACTTTTATCAGATTACGGCGCGGAAATGCCCTGACGCTCCTGACGCTTGAAAAAGCAGTATACATAGAAGTTCCCGATGCATTCACACCGGCCGCAACGGCAGCATGATTATTTGACATCAACCCGATAAGAGCAGTCATCATAGCCAGAGCCTCAGCTTTTTTTGCCTGTTTCGGAAGCTGCATATGGTTAACACCCTTTTCGTCCATTTCAAACATAACAATATATTTTCCGCCCATCACAGCCGCATATATCAGATAGCTGATTCCGACAATCACCGTCATACCGATAAGAAAAATTCCAAAAAAGCTCAGTGTACCGATCAGTCTTTCACCGTCAAGGTCCTCGTTGATAAGATCCAGCACAAGCATAAACAAAAAAACACCGAGAATTACAAAGAAAAAAATTTTCCAGATCATAACAATCACCGTCGGGTTTTTAAACAGACTCATCTCATATATCCATCTGTATTTTCCGTCGGGATAAAGCAGGATATTGTCTGAGATCCTCTGTGTACCGTCAGGACTATTTACATTGAACTGATCATTTCCGCTGTTCGGGTCAGAAAAAATCAGTCTTGTACCGCATGAATGACAGAAACGTTCATTCAGACCAACATTGACTCCACATCCGCGACAAATCATATTGATTCTCCTTGTATTATAAAGTAGTAGTGTTTAAAGTCCCTCTCCAAGGACAATATGCTATACTGTTTAGAGATACTGTGGATCAGTTCGATTCTCCTACCGCCAGACGGTTTAAGAAAGGCTCTGACCACAGGCTCTTTGTACAGTTGTTGATTAGTTAGATACCGCATGACGGTTTATTTAGCACAAGGTTACGAT
>ONRO01000343.1 GCA_900320235.1 uncultured Eubacteriales bacterium | reverse complement strand
TCGCTTTCCCACGCTGCGCTGCCTTCGGCGTGCTCGCTTTTTTCTTTAGCAGCGATTAGTTTTGTGTTAGCGTATTCAGGTTTGTTACGCTGAAAACTTGGTAAGTTGGTTTACCTGAATAAACTTATTGCTATGGTAACAAAACGGATACAATTTAGTACGGTAATTCTTTTGATAAACTTACAGAATAGTAATGGAAATAATAAATTAGTACCGCGGGAGTGCAACAGTAGTTCTCTATCAGAATGCAGTGTCACGCTGCCGTCACGCTGCCGTCACGCTGCCGGTGGTGGCGAGTTAAATATTGACAAGATTAAAAAAGCGGAATTATAATATAATTATTAATTTATTGTAAAGTGAGATGTCTCAGATGATTTCGTTATTAATATCAGTCATTGTGCTGATAGTCGGTTTTATTGTTTACAGCAGGGTCACTGAAAAGATTTTTTCACCTGATGAAAGAGAAACACCTGCAATTGCAATTAATGATGGCGTTGACTGCATGCCTATGAAAACGTGGAAAGCTTTTCTTATTCAGCTGCTGAATATTGCCGGAACAGGTCCGATATTTGGTGCTCTGATGGGAGCTGTATTCGGTCCGGTTGTATTCTTATGGATCGTTTTCGGTTCTATACTCGGCGGTGCTGTCCATGATTATATGAGCGGAATGATAAGCTCACGTCACGAAGGTTCTTCGATTGCAGAACTTTCTGGTATTTATCTTGGAAAGGGCATAAAATGGATAATGCGTGTGTTTTCAGTCGTATTGCTTGTTCTGTGCGGAACAGTTTTTGTCACAAGCCCGGCTGGACTTCTGGATACTCTTACACCGGATTGGATGAACGGTACATTCTGGACAATAGCAATACTTATTTACTATCTTTTGGCAACACTTCTTCCTATTGACAAGCTGATCGGAAAACTCTATCCTGTTTTCGGAATACTGCTGATAACAATGGCTGTTGCAACTATCGGCGGAATTCTCTTCTCCGGCGGGAAATACACAATCCCTGAGCTGACTCTGCAGAATCTGCATCCGGGAGATACACCTGTCTGGCCTTATATGTTCATAACTGTTGCCTGCGGTGCTGTATCGGGTTTTCATGCTACACAGTCTCCGATGATCGCAAAGTGTATAAAAACAGAAAAAGAGGGCAGAAGGGTCTTTTATGGAGCAATGATAAGCGAGGCAGTGATTGCGCTGATATGGGCTGCAGCAGGAGTGGCCTTTTACGGAACAACAGAGCTTCTTTCCGAAGCACTTAAAAACGGTGCCTCAAATGTTGTATATGCAATCTCAACAGGAGTACTTGGCTCGGTCGGCGGCGTACTTGCAATTGCCGGTGTGGTTATCTGTCCTGTCACATCAGGAGATACAGCATTCAGGAGTGCAAGGCTGATCGTTGCAGAAACATTCAGACTTGATCAGAAAAAAATCAAAAATCGTCTTATAGTGACGATACCGCTTCTTGCAATGGGTGGACTGCTTACATGGTTTTCGATTATCAACGAAAACGGTTTTCAGATAATATGGCGTTATTTCTCATGGAGTAATCAGACACTTGCAATGATAACTCTGTGGGTAGCAAGTGCATATCTTGTCAAAAAGGGTAAATACCGTTTCGGTTCGCTGCTAACAGCGCTTCCTGCTGCATTTATGACAGCTGTGACAGTTACATATATACTTATTGCTGATGAGGGTTTCCGTCTTGATCTCACTGTTTCTTATCCGGCAGGTATTGCAGCAGCTGTTATTCTTTTTGCTGTATATGCTGTTATGCTGATAAGAAATATCAGAAAGCCTGAAAAAGCAGCATGAATCTGAAAAGATATTCCCCTGAAGCGGCATTAAGCCCGGCTTCAGGGGTTTTTACCAAGACGCAGACTGCACTGAGCTAAAGCTTTCATCTGATAATCTTCCTGCAATCAGTTCTGCAGGGGAGTATCAGAAAAGTAATGAGGATATATGTAAATTTTACTTATAAAAGTCAGTCCGCTCAGCTCTTTTTATG
>ONRO01000376.1 GCA_900320235.1 uncultured Eubacteriales bacterium | reverse complement strand
CTCCTGCGGTACAAAAAGTCCGCCTTCCTCAGAGATTCCCTGAGCAATTGCCTGTGAAGCTGTTACCACTCTGTTTTTATCTCTTGTACTATTGTAATTCATACATTTTCCTTCTTTCTTTTGCAGGTAGATTTTTGGTTTATATTTTCACCGGCTCAGCTCAGGTTCTCCGTAAAGAAACGGTAAGCGTTGCCGAAAAATATATCGTCTGTTATTTCTTTGCCGAATTCCTTGCAAAACAGTTCATAAAGCTTTTCCATTGCTTCAAGACCTGTGATATCCTGCGGAAGGTCTGCGCCGTCAAAATCAGCGCCCATTGCGATATTTTTCTGACCTCCGAGTGACAGCATATATCCGGTATGCCTTATTATATCATACATTCCCGACTCTTGCAAGACACACGGAAAATCAGTTTCACTATTTTTTGTCCTGAGAAAATCAGCACAGAAATTCAATCCTGTCAGGCTGCCGTCCGACATAAGCTTTCTGAACTGTCCGTCCGTGAGATTTCTCGGGTGATCCGTCACTGCACGCATATCGGAATGTGACGCTGCAAATGGTTTTTCTGCGATCTCTGCAACATCACTGAAAAGCTTTTCTCCTGCATGGGAAACATCAACGATCATACCGACCCTTTCCATTTCACGCACTGCCGCCCTTCCGAAATCAGTCAGACCCCTGTTTTCCTTTACCATAATTCCGTCGCCGAGTTCATTTTCACCGTTCCATGTCAGCGTCATCATACGCACTCCGATATCATAGATTTCCTGAATCCTTCCGATCCTGCCGCCAAGAACAGCTCCGCTTTCAACGGTAAGAATGATCCCGTGTTCCTTTTTGCGTGCAACTTCCTTTATATCTTCTGCACTTCTGCACCATCTGATATCAGTACCCTCAAGCTGTTCCCTGAGCTTTGCGACACAACCGCAGAAAAGCTCCCATGCTGCTTCGCCTCTGTACTCATCAGGTATCCACACAGCAAAGCACTGTATATATGGATGTATATTCCCGGCTTTATTGAATGAAATATGGAAGCTGTCGTCAAACAGCGTACTTTTTTCTGTATAGGCACGATACAGTGTATCGCAGTGCATATCAAATAACTGCATGATCTTTCCTTTCTCCGTCAAGACTGATCTCTATCCCCACAACGCCGTACTTTTTCTGCATTTCCGGTGAATAATACTTTTCCATATCTTCAGGTGAAGCACTGCTGACATCATTTTCCGTATAGCCGCAGCTAAGCAGAGGAAGACAGCTGTAAAGCTCTGCAAAATTCCTGAATCTGTGCAATCCTGTCACGCTCACTTCAAGTGTCCTGTTTTCATCAGATGTACAGGTAAATATTATTTTGTCGCCGGCTTTGATTTTCTGTCTTTTGTCATCATAAAGCCTTAGCTCATAGGTTTTTCTTCCGCATCCGATCATTTCAAATGGTACAGGGTCAAGCTTCATTCTGTGTATCATTCTGTTTTCCTCTTTCAGGTCAATTTTTCATTTCAGTACGGTGCATATTCTCCGCTCTGCATGAATGCATCTTCAATATGCCTGATGTTTACTATAATTTCCGTGTTTTTGTCATACACTATCTCTATAACATCAAATCTCGGCTGAAGATCTGTTCCGCTTTTTGCAATATAATCCGCAGCGGTCCGTATAATCTTTTTCTGCTTACGGTAATCAACCCATGCTGACGGTCTTGCAAGGGAAGCCGTATTTCTTGTTTTCACCTCTGCAAAAACTATATATTCTCCCCTTGATGCAATTATATCTATTTCTCCGCCGCGGATACGGTAATTTCTCGCAAGTATTTCATAGCCTTTTCTTATCAGGAATCCCTCTGCTGCTGTTTCGCCGGTATTACCTGTTTTTCCGGCATTCATCTTTCCCGGCATCATTTCTCACCTGACATAAGCTTTTTCAGAAATGACGGTCTGTGTATTTCGCACGGACCATATTCAAGTATTGCTTCTCTGTGTACCTTTGTGCCGTAGCCCTTATGCTTTTCAAAGCTGTACACCGGGTATTTTTCTGCCATTTCAAGCATATACCTGTCCCTGCTCACCTTGGCAAGTATCGACGCTGCGGCAACAGATTCACTTTTTGCGTCGCCCTTTACTATTGCTTCACAGGGAATCTCAAGCGGCGGTTTCTTATTTCCGTCGATCATAGCAAAATCTGCTTTTACAGAAAGACCCTCTACTGCTCTTTTCATTGCAAGCATTGTCGCCCCGAGAATATTAAGCTCCTCTATTTCCTCAACAGAAGCACTTGCAATACAATATGCAGCAGCCTTTTCCTTTATTACATCAAAAAGCTCCTCACGCTTTTTTTCCGTCAGTTTTTTTGAATCATTGACACCTTCTATCAGAAGACCTTCGGGCAGTATTACTGCTGCAGCATACACAGGACCCGCAAGCGGTCCCCTTCCTGCTTCATCAACTCCGCAGATTGCTGTATAGCCCTGTTCCTTATACATTTTCTCATACTCTAACATCAGGATAATCCTCCGCTTTATCGATCGTCAGCTTACCGAGCGTTGCATTTCTGAATTCATCAAGGACAGTTGCTGCTGCCCTTTCAGTATTAATCTCTCCGCCCGAAACAAGCATACCTCTTTTTCTTCCCACAAGCTCAAGTATCTCATAGCCCTGCATCGGCATTATCACTTCTTTTTCAAGCTTATATCTTGCACAAAGCGGGGCAGAATAATTATCCCTGAGATATTCAAGAAGTCTGCCGGCAAGCTGTTCCGTATCAAGGATATCATCCTTGACAGAACCGATGTATGCAAGCTTTTCACCAACAAGCGGATCATCGAACTTCGGCCACAGAACTCCGGGAGTATCCAGCAGATCAAAGCCCTTGCCGATTGTAAACCACTGATTACCTCTTGTAACGCCGGGTCTGTCCTCGACCTTTGCCCTGTTCTGCTTTGACATACGGTTTATGAATGATGATTTTCCGACATTCGGTATTCCGACCACCATTACCTTGATAGTCCTGCCGGTCATTCCCTTTTTATTCCATGATTCTATTCTTTCAGACAGAACATCCTTCACAGTCGGAATAAAAGCATTCAAGCCCTTGCCTGATTTACAGTCAAGAGCTATTGCAGCGATGTTCTTCTGTCGGAAAAGTGAAAGCCATTTCTTTGTCTGAGACGGATCTGCCATATCGCATTTATTGAGCACGATAATTCTCGGCTTATTATTTATTATACTTCTCAGATCGGGATTACAGCTTGAGAAAGGCACTCTTGCATCAAGAAGGACTGCAACAGCGTCAATAAGTCTGAGCTGTGATTCTATTTTTCTTTTGGTTTTTGTCATATGACCGGGAAACCATTGTATTGACTTTAATTCTTCCATAACACACCTTTTTCTCCATATAAATCTGAAGTGCAGCCTTCCGCATTACTGCGGAAGGCTACACAGCTTTCTTTACCAATATCAGTTATATACGCTTCCGAATTTATCCAGAGGGAAAATTCTGACCTCTGCCTTTCCGATTATATTTTCAACCGGGATAAGACCGATCTCTGCGCTGCGGCTATCGAGTGAACCCTCACGGTTATCTCCCATTACAAAGCAATAGCCCTCCGGTATTCTGTCAGGTATCTCAAGCGGATCGTGCAGCAGCTTGACGGTATTTCCCTTTATATACGGTTCATTCAGGATCACACCATCAACACTTACCTCATATGTATCATAATTAATCGAAAGTGCCTGTCCTTCTGTTGCTATTACTCTTTTAATGATCGGGTCGCTATAATTTTCGCCGTGGCTGATTACAACGATATCGCCATACTGCGGCTTATACATAAAGCTTGAAATAATGAGTCTGTCGCCGTCATCAAGAGTATCTGTCATTGAAGTTCCGCTTACTGTTACCTGTCTGAAAACAAAGGTAAGAAGAAGAATTACAACGATCAGTGCAACCATAAAAGCGTTTGCCCATTCAAATATGAACGATGTGATACTGATTCCTTCCTCTATATCGAGGTCGAGTTCCTCATCAAGTTCCTCATCAAGCTCTTCATCATTTTCTCTTTTGTTTTCTTTCAATTTCATACGTTCAGACATAATAACACCTCTCATGTATTATCAACAAAAAACACCTGATAAACCGAACCTTCGCACATCATCTGAAAGCTTACAGATCATGAGCAGTTTCAATATCATCAGAAAAGATTATCAGGCGGTTTTCCGAAGCTTTTTATCGGAGAAACTACAAAGCAAATTATTCCTTCAATTTCCTCCGGTTTTACTGCGGCAATGGTTTTGCTTCCGTTTACCTCATTTATACTTACGAGCAGATATTCATCCGACAGCTGATAATCCTTATACTTTTCATCCGAAGCGAAGCCCACATTTTCTATGATCTTAGCAGAAAGTCTTTCATTTCTTAGCACCACAAGATCATCTTTTTCCGGAGTACCTCCACGGACCTGCACAAGGCAATTTATCGTATCACCGCTGCCCACATCATTACTGCCCTTCACTGGAATAATCTCAAAAAAAACGTACATTATGCATGAAAAGACAAGTACAACAGCAATCATAAAATAAATCAATCCGATAAAACTTCTGAACACAGCAAGTGTATCTGAGATATTAATATATATCTGTTCAACTGAAGAATGTTGCGGATATCTTTTCATAGCATTTTCCTCTGTCAGCAGGTAGCAAAAAAGGGACAATTAAGTCCCTTTTTCATAGTCGGATCATTTGATCTGTTCTTTAACCTTAGCAGCCTTACCAACTCTGCCGCGCAGATAGTAGAGCTTGCTTCTGCGAACCTTACCGTGTCTGATGACTTTAACATCAACAACGTTAGGGCTATTCACAGGAAATACTCTTTCAACGCCAACGCCATATGAAAGACGTCTTACTGTGAAAGTTTCAGCAACGCCGCTGCCTCTTTTAGCAATGACTGTACCCTCGAACATCTGAATTCTTTCTCTTTCGCCCTCGCGGATATTAACGCTGACACGAACTGTATCACCGATCTCGAACTGGGGCTTTTCAGCTTTAATTGAAGAAGCTGCAACGATTTTTAATGCGTCCATTTTTATTCCTCCTGTTATTTATAGACATTCATGCCAAATGGCAGAGGACTGTCCGTTTCAAAGTTCGGTCGAAAGACCTTGCAATGAATCCCATCACAAGTGACGGCTCCAAAGACTTATATATTATATCACACACTTCTGGAATTTTCAAGCTTTTTTTATTTCTTTTTTTATTCTTTCTTTTTTATTTTTATTATTAAGAATGGTGAAGCTTTCGAGCTGTTGAATTGGCAGGCAATTTATAAAAGTTTCGCCAGCCTTTACAAGGCTGCTGGGGGGTCCAGTTGTGGGGTGGGTATTCAGTGAACACCGCTGCGAAGCAGCAGCACCGACCGAGCCTGCAGGCAAGACCCAGCGCCCCCCGGTCGACGACCGTAGTCGCCCGAAGGAAGTGCCCTTGGGGTACGGCGAAATCCCCTGAATATAATCCCCCTCGGCAAGGGGTGAATTAAAGAGGCAGGAGGCTGATTTTCAAATTAATTATCGTCGGTCGGTTTTGTATGAGCGAGGGTGGAGTTATCACGCTTAATAGCTTTGGAAGTTTGCTTG
>ONRO01000372.1 GCA_900320235.1 uncultured Eubacteriales bacterium | reverse complement strand
GACTGATCTCTGACTACATAAAAAAGGGCTGCCGCACAGTGTGTGAATCACCTGAGCGGCAGCCCTGAATTTTGTTTTTTCAGAAATCATTAAATCTGATCACTCACGAAGGAATGCGATACCTGTGTTGAATGCGCCTCCGCCAACCTTAAAGTTACCGTCAAGAGTGGATTCAACATAATTATCAGGATCATGTGAGAATACAACGTTCTTGAGGTTGTAAAGCATTACAGAACCACGGACTGAATAGCCTTCAACCATATTTATCTTATAATTAAGATATGCAAATGAATCGTTGCTTCCTTCATCATATGCTACCTTCTGCTTATTCAGCTTGAACTCGATGCTTTCTACACCGGTTACTGAAAGCTCAGGTGACTTTTCGATTTCATCATCCTCATTCTTATCAAGATCATAATATCTTACATAATTTGAATTACCGTCATTTGTAAGAACGCCGCCTTCTGAGCCTTCAAGCTCAACAGCAGCAGTATTCGCTACGATATGATCTGTAAATGCTGCATTTCCGTTCAATGTACTATCTGATGTGATGAAATATACATTTGTTGCAACTCTGGCATGTCTGAGAATATATGACTCAATTTCAAGTGCCTTATCCTGCTCACTTGATGTGATAGAAGCAGTTGAATAATTCTGTAGAGCTGCAGAAAAGATACCTACACCCATTCCGGCTGTAATAGAAAGAATTGCGATTGTTACAACAAGTTCTACGAGGGTAAACGCCTTTTTTGATCTTAATTTTTTAATAATCATCTACATCCACCTCCTATCACTTACTATACGGAACAAATGACTCATAAGTGATCGGACCAGCTGCAGAATCGAAGCATGTCTTTATTGCTACACCCTTCATTTCCACTGGTGTACCGCCGGGCTTATTTGTGTTAAGATTTGTTGATACGTCCGGGATAAGTGTGTACTGATAAGTTTCTCCCTTCGGGAAATTAACAGACATATGTCCGTTGATCTCCTCAGGTGCAACGTATACAGCTTCCGGAATGTTTGCAGCAACTGCTGATACAATTACGCTCGCATCCGGATCTCCGGATGCGATATCATCATTATCCACAGCAGCTTTTTCAGTGAATGCCATGTTGTGTACTGTGTTCATAATAATCTCATTGAGAGATGAATTAAGAACTGCAGCACGATTTTCATCTGCATTGTAAAGTGTTGTTGTAAAGCCGCCAACCATTGCTCCTAGTGTTGATGCAAATACTATTACAACAATTGCAACGCCGATGAGGATTTCGACGAGTGTCAAGCCGCGTTTTGAGCGCAGCTTCTTTAAGGTTTTTCGTTTCATACAATTTCCTCCTTAACAAAACAGCAACTAAAAAATATTATACCTATTCAATATAATATATCCTATACTTACATTATACTATAAAATCAGCTCAATTCAAGTCTTTTTTTGCATTATTACGCACAAATTTTGTATAATGACTTTGTATAAAATGATATTACAATTCACATTATTACTAAATTACTATCTAAAAATTAACGGTACATTGTAGATTTCAATGTACCGTTAATGATTTTTTTGATTATTTTCTTTCGCAGAAAGAATTATCAGACATCTGTTGCGTCACCGATAACGTTATAAATACCGAACATCGGAAGGATCATTGCTACAACAACTGTACCAACAACTACACCGATTACAACTGTCATAATAGGTGTCATAGCGTCTGTTAGCTTCTGGGTTGATTCATCACTCTGATCTTCAAAAAGCTCTGCCATTTTGAAAAGTGAATCACCAAGCATACCGGATTCCTCACCGACTCGGATCATTGATACGAGGATCGCATCAAATACCGAATGCTTAGCCATAGCCTCATGGATTGTTACACCGATCTGTACATCATCAAGAACGTACTGAATCTGATCCTTGACATAAAGGTTCGGAACGGCATCACGGGAAAGGGCCATTGCCTTATGAATCGGGATACCTGCATCTGTAAGTGTTGACATCAGTCGGCAGAAACGTGCAAGTGAGCTCTGACGAACGATGGGACCGATAAGCGGAATTTTAAGCTGAACCTTTGCAAAACCCATTCTGAATTCTGCGCTGTTCTTATTAAGTGTATAGCAGCCGACACCGATTGCAGCAGCTATAAGAATCATAAGCCACCAGTAACCGATAAGGAAGTCAGAGAAATTCATCAATGCAAGAGTCAGTCCGGGAAGTTCTGCACCGAAGGATCCGTATGTATCCTTAAAGGTCGGAAGTACGAAGCCGCACAGGATTATTATAAGGGCAAGTACGAGTACGATAAGGAATATCGGGTATGTAAATGCACTTCTGAGCTTACCTGAAAGAGCGATATCCTTTTTACAGATAAGGGCACACTGTGCGAACGCATTATCAAGACGACCGTTTGCCTCACCGGCTTCAATAATACTGATATATACAGTCGGGAAGCCCTTAAAGTTTTTCATAGCCTGAGACAGGGTAAAACCGTTATACAGGTTCTCATTGATCTCACGAAGGATCTTTTTGATTGAAGCATCCTTTTCCGAGTCGATCATGATCTGCATTGACATTGAAAGGTTAATACCTGCTTTCATCATCATACCGAGCTGGCTGAAAAGCATGAGGAGAGTTTTCTTCTTGATACTTTTATTATGTATATCGCCGCCCATATCCATCTGCCAGATACTTGTGGGAGCATCTGAGCCGGCAGCCTGCTGAATATCCTGTACAATAAGACCTTTTTCACGAAGAATCGCAACTGCCTGATTTTGTGTTTCAGCTTCGATTGCGCCCTCTTTTTTCTGTTTTCTGGCGTTCATCGCCACATATTTAAACTTCAAGACAATTCACTCCTCTTCTTATCTTCT
>ONRO01000368.1 GCA_900320235.1 uncultured Eubacteriales bacterium | reverse complement strand
ATATTAGCCGTGAATCGCGACACCGGCGGCACGCCGGCGGGGTTGCAAAAAGGGGCTGGATGGTGTATTATAGTATAATAGTTATAGGTATGTACTGACATACATTTGTCGGGAATTATAATGCAAGGGGAAGTTGAAATGGATTATACGTTGATTCAGAAGGCTGACAAAGAACTGATTTATTTCGGAGTGTATAATACTGCTGTGGAGCTTGCAGATGCAGGGGATGTATTATGCAGCGTCAGACAGAAATTCTTTGAAAGCGGAAAACGTCAGAAAAACCGCAGTACATTCAATGTTGCCGGAGAAGTTATTCGTGCTTCATATACATTAGAAGACGGCAGACCTCTTAAATGGAAAAAACTTGTTGGCAGCAGAATTGCAGAACGTGTGACAATAAGAGAAAAAAACTATTATGTCGAATCTCTTGATGCAGAAAGACGTGTATTCAAGAAAGCTTTTTTTGACTACAAGCACAACTGGATCTATACAGAATATTTTCTTTCCGATGACAAAAATACACCGGATTGTACCTTTGCACCCTATACCGACGGAAACAAACCTGCTATAATTATCAAACAAGGAAGCAACACCTTTGAAACACTCTACCCCTTTGAAGTCAGTCTTGACAGGGAACTTACAGAAAAGCTTAACGAAGCTGCCGGCGAACCCCGTGTACTTTGCCGTACAAGCAGCGGTACCTTCTATTTCTGCACCAGGCTTGAAGCTCAGGACAGGCAGAAGGCTCTTGATAGACTTCTCAGCGAAAAGGATTCTCAGGAAAACAGCTTCAACGAAGATGAACTTATCGAACCGGGCTTTGAAATTGATTCTTCAGCTTTTGAACAGGATGACGATGAAAAGGATATCCCTGTTATCAATGAAACTGATGTCATTTCTGAAAGCCCAGTTTCTGACGAGAGCAAGGATTATGTTATCGATGATATCATTGACAACGGTTCTGACAATCTGATTTCTGAGGTATCAACGGATGTTGCTTCCATAAATACTGATGATATTTCTGATAATAATGATTCAGGAAAGGATAATCAGCCTGCATTTATTGTTGAAGTTCCGGAAAATTCTCAAATCAATAATGAATCTTCACAGGCGCAGCCTGTTATTGATGATGCCGGGGATAAGTATGAAGATACAATGCCTGTTCAGGAATTTTCCTTTACTGATGACAACGATAGTCTTTACGAAGAAAGCAATACAGGCGAAGAAGCTGCATACAGCACTGAACAGGGCGAGCTCTGCGCCTTTTCAGGACAATGTCCTTATGAAAATGTTGACAAGCTTATTATTGAATCGGGCGGCAGACAGTATTTTTATTTCGGTGATACAGACGGAGACAGACGTCACGGCTTCGGAAGAACCACAATGTTTGACGGCAAAACGGCATATGAAGGCAGCTACAAAGATGACAAACGTGACGGATTCGGGACATATTATTTTAAATCCGGCAAGCTTTGTTATGCCGGAAGCTGGAAAAATAACAAGCGTGAAGGTCTCGGCGCTGCTTTTTCATCCGCAGACGGCAGTATCTTCGTCGGAAAATGGCATGAAAATGAACCCTGTTCTGTCGGCGCAAGCTTTGACCGTGAAGGCAGACTTATTTATGCAGGCAAAACAACAGGAAGCAAACGCAGCGGCGCAGGTATTACATACTCTGCTGAAAGCGACACATTCTTTGTCGGAAAATACAAAGACGGAGAGTTTCTCGGCTCGGGCACTCAGTTCGACAGTGACGGAAATATGCTTTATACAGGCAGCTTTTCCGGCGGCATGAGAAACGGCGAGGGCGTAAGCTACAACAAAGACGGCTCTGTAAAATACAAGGGCATCTGGAAAAACGATCTTTATCACGGCGAGGGTATTCTTTATCTTGAAGACGGCTGCACTCTGCACGGAAGCTTCCGTAGAGGAAAGGCAGACGGAAACTGCACTCTGCGTGATTCATCAGGACGTGTTATCTATACTGGCGGTTACAGCTCAGACCTGTACAACGGTGCCGGAAGACTTTACTGCGATGACGGAGGATATGCTGAGGGTCGATTCACAGACGGCGAGCCTGCCGGTGTATTCAACGAATACAATGCTTCAGGCAATCTTGTTTACTGCGGTGAATGGACCGATATGCAGAGAAACGGCAAGGGCGTTGAATATAAAAACGGCATCAAGGTCTATGAGGGTGATTTCAGCAACGGCATCTGGAACGGAAAAGGTAAGCTTTTTGAAAACGGTGAGCTTGTATACACCGGGTCATTCATACACGGCAAGGTGAGCGGTTTCGGAACTGAACTCGACGGTGATGATGTCGTCTATACAGGCATGTGGGAAGAAGGCAGCTATAATGGCTGTGGTGTTCTTTATGAATGCGGAGAACCGAGATTTGCAGGCTGCTTCAAAGATGGTAAGCGTGAAGGAAGAATTAATGAGATCGCCGGCGGCAGAATCGTCAGGAAGTGCATTTTTGAAAATGACGAGCTTACATATATGTGCGAATACAGTGAGGACGGCTCTATCCTCTATTACGGAAATGTCAGCTCGGGGAAACGCAGCGGTATGGGCTGCAGCTTCAATTCCTCTTGCGAAAAGGAATTTGAGGGGATTTTCAGAAAAGGCAAGCCCGAAAAAGCTATGAGTGTTTTTTACAAAGAGCTTGAAGATCTGCCGGAATGCAGCGAGCTTGCTGAAACTGATTATCAGAAATATTCACACGCTCCTGAATATGCTGTTGAGCTTTCCTACTGCGGAGGCATATATACCGGTCAGATACATCTCGGCAAGCCTGACGGCAGAGGTACAATGCTTTATTTTGATCATCGTTACACAGGAATGTTCTCAAACGGTGAACCTTGCGGAAGCGGTGTGATCTATATGCGTGACGGAAGCGAGATTGTCGGCAGATTCTCCCCTGAACCTACCTCGTCATGCGAAACTCTTATTTTCACTAATCTTACATATTACAGGACTGATAATTAAAAAAGCTCTGATAATAATACTCCGCCGTGTGCATGAAATTGAACTGCACACGGCGGAGTTTTTTGATTATTGAGATTTCCCTGAAAAAGCGGCGGAAAGTATCATTTCTCCCCGCCGCAATCCCGGGCGGCTGCCTCAGACATGTATCAGCCTGCGTTCTGCGGTATCTTTTTAATTCTGAACATCCTTCTTAAAAAAAAGCTCCAGAATTTAGGGTTGTCAACTACTACAAATTTCATAAGCTGCCTCCTGTCAATACCATCTGCCGCCGTGAGAACACACTACCGCAACTATCACAAGCACAACCGCTGCGATAACTGCTGTCCAGCACTTCGGCAGTATAACTCCCGCAAGCAATCCCAATCCGAATGACAACGCTTTTCTGCTTACTGCACATCTGTTCATCCGGTTTTACCTCCGTTCGTTCTGTGCTTGCCGCTTACATTATCATAATATACGTTTTCAGATATTTTGTTACTAAAAAACCGGGATCATCCTCCCGGTTTTTTCTGCATTCTGATTTTTATTTTTTCCAATCCGGTATATCCTTTACCTCATTGTACATGCTGATATAGCTTTTATGCCTTGAGGGACATATCTTTCCTTCGTTTACAGCTTCAATCACTGCACAGCCCTTTTCACATACATGTGAACATCCGGTAAACTGACAGTTATATCGAAACTGCTCAAAATCCGGAAAGCATTCTGCAAGATCATCCTTGCGGATTATTTCATACCTTTCAATATCAACAGTTGAAAATCCCGGAGTATCTGCAACATATCCGCCGCCTACCTTATAAAGCTCACTGTGACGTGTGGTATGTCTTCCTCTGCCCAGCTTTTTACTGATATCACCCGTCTGTATATCAAGTCCCGGTATCAGACTGTTGAGAAGTGTGGATTTTCCTACTCCTGTGTTGCCTGTAAATGCGGATATTTTTCCGCTGAGCATGGACAGAAGCTCCTCTCTGCTGCTCTGATCCTGTGTGCTGTATTCAAATGCATTGAAGCCTGATCTTCTGTATATTTCTGTAAGCTCAGACGCTGAGGTCAGATCCGTTTTTGTAAAAACCGGCACCGGCTCGATTCCCTTGCTGACTGCTACTGCGCAGATCTTATCAATTATCAAAGTATTTGGTGAAGGCTGTGCCGCAGATGATACGATGAATAATCTGTCAAGATTAGCCAGCGGCGGACGTACAAGATAATTCTTTCTCGGCAGAATTTCCTCTACCTGAGCTGTCCCGTCCCCGCACGGAGTTATCATTGCTCTGTCACCAACCGCCGGGCTTATTCCCTTTTTGCGGAAAACTCCCCTTGCCTT
>ONRO01000364.1 GCA_900320235.1 uncultured Eubacteriales bacterium | reverse complement strand
GTCAAAAATTTACAGAAGGCTGGAGGATGACAAAAAGATGAAGAAGAATGCCATTATCGACAACCTCGTACTTACCGCAAAGAATGAATACTGCAAAGAGCTCAGCGAGCTTTCACCGGCAGAACTTCATGAAGCACTTGGTAAGGCAATGATGGGCGAAATTTCAGAAAAATGGGCTGAAAGCAAGAAGACACACGCAAGCAACCGCCGTGCTTACTATCTCTCAGCAGAGTTCCTTATGGGACGAATGATGTACAACAACCTTTACGCAATGGGCGTGCTTGAGCAGACAAAGAAGCTGCTCGCTGATAAGGGCATTGATATCAATGTATTTGAAGAGATCGATGACGCCGCTCTTGGTAACGGTGGACTCGGCAGACTGGCTGCATGTTTCCTCGATTCAGCAGCAACACATGACGTTCCGCTCGATGGCTACGGCATCCGTTATAAATACGGTCTGTTCAAGCAGGAAATCATTGACGGCTTCCAGGTAGAGGTTGCTGACGACTGGCAGCGCTTCGGTGACCCGTGGTGCATCAAGAGAAGCGAGGATATCGTAAACGTAAACTTCGCAGACCAGACAGTAAAGGCTGTACCTTACGATATGGCTATAATCGGCTACGGCACAGACAATATCAATACACTTCGTCTGTGGGAGGCAGAGGCAGTAAATGACTTCAACTTCCTTGAATTCAATGACTGCAAATATGATGAGGCTGTAAAGGATAAGAATGATGCAGAGAATATCTCAAAGGTTCTCTATCCGAACGATAACAGCTATGAAGGAAAGGTGCTCAGACTTAAGCAGCAGTATTTCTTCTCATCAGCATCACTTCAGGATATTCTTAAGAGATATAAGGCTAAGCATGGAACAGATCTCTCACACTTCGCTGAGGAAACTGCTATCCAGCTTAACGATACACACCCGACAATTTCAATTCCTGAGTTTGTAAGACTTCTTACAAATGACGGCTGTGACTTTGACTGGGCACTTGACATTGCAAGAAAGACCTTCTCATACACTAACCATACAGTAATGCAGGAAGCACTTGAGAAATGGGATATCAAGCTCATGAAGAGCGTAATTCCGGATGTATATGATATTATCGTAAAGATCAACGATAAGCTCATGGCAGAACTCAAGGAGAAGAAGGTTGCTAAGGAAGCTGTAAAGAATATGGAGATCATCGATGGTCATCGTGTTCATATGGCAAGAATGGCATCATATATCTCAACATATGTAAACGGTGTTGCTGCTATCCATACACAGATCCTTAAGGACGATACTCTCAAGGAGTGGTATGACCTCTATCCGGAGAGATTCCAGAACAAGACAAACGGCGTTACACAGCGCCGCTGGCTCGGACTTTGCAACCCTGAGTATGCAGAGTTCATCACAGACCTTATCGGCAACAAGTGGCTGCGTAACCTCGATGATCTCAAGAAGCTCGAAAAGCATCTTACACAGGAGAACATCGATAAGTTCAGCGGTATCAAATATCAGAAGAAGAAGGAGCTTTCAGAGTTCATCCAGAAGCATGAGGGCGTATATATCGATCCTGACTTCTTCTTTGACATCCAGGTTAAGCGTCTCCACGAGTATAAGAGACAGCTTATGAATGCATTCTCAATCATGGCTATCTACTTCCGCCTGAAGGAAGGCAAGCTTCCGGATTTCACACCGACAGCATTTATCTTCGGTGCAAAGGCAGCTCCGGGCTATGCAAGAGCAAAGGCAATCATCAAATATATCAACGAGATCGCAAAGCTTGTAAACAATGATCCCGATGTAAACAATAAGATGAGAGTCGTATTTGTATCCAACTACAACGTATCATATGCAGAAAAGATCATTCCTGCTGCAGATATCCATGAGCAGATCTCAACCGCAGGTACTGAGGCATCAGGTACATCCAACATGAAGTTCATGGCAAACGGTGCTGTAACAATCGGTACATATGACGGCGCAAATATCGAGATCGCAGAGTGCGCAGGCGAAGAGAATGAGTATATCTTCGGTGCAAGAGTTGAAGAGATCGAAGAACTCAAGAAGAAGGGCTACGATCCGAAGAAGCTTTACGAGGAAAATGCAGAGATGAAGAAGGTTATCGATACACTTATCGACGGACGCTTCTCAGACGGCGGAAAGAAGGGCGAAGGCTCATTCGAGGAGCTTCATAAGTCACTTCTTGAGGGTGCATCATGGCATCCGGCAGATCACTACTTCATCCTCAGAGATCTTCCCGATTACATCGAAACAAAGATCAAGGCTAACAATGATTATAAGGACAAGAGAGCATTCGGCTACAAGTGCCTGATGAATACTGCAAACTGCGGTAAGTTCTCATCTGACCGAACTATCCTTGAGTATGCTAACGAGCTTTGGAAGGTAAAATCAAAGTAATTTCGTAATGCATAATAATGAAACGGGTATGCCGCTTGGCGGTGTACCCGTTTTTTGACAAGGAATACCGTGAACTGTTAAAACAGAAAATGAGGAGAGCAGGAATGGAAAACGATAAAATAATGATTGAAAACGGTTTTGAAAAACTACAGGAAAACAGTTACATCAGAAAAATTGAGGAAATCGTTATTTTTGCACAGACTAAGGAAGATGAGATCGCTTTTACATTGTGGTGTGAATCTGTTACTTACAGAGAAGATAAAGAAATAGTAAAGTATATTATCAGTGAATCAAAAGATGTGGATTATATCAGCGCAAAATGTGCAAAAACCGGTATAACTGTTTACTGCGATATTTCTGATGAAAAAGATATTTCCCAAAAAATAAAAAAATCTTACGGAATAATTAAAAAAGTAATCGAAAAATTTGAACTTGTTCCGGTCTGTTCAGAATGTGGAAGAAGAGGCGAAGCAGAAATTATATGCACTGAAGATGGTGCAAGGATGATCTGCGGAATATGTTTATCTGAACAGGCTCTGAAGAAGAAGCATGAGGAAATAAAGCAAAGCTTTATGGAAAAGTCAAAGAGCAGATATATTTTCGGCGTGATAGAAAAAGGAACCTTAGTCGGATGCTTTTTTGCAGGAGTAAAACCTGCGCTTGTCAGCGGAGCAATGGGATTTGTGATATTCATTGCAGGATGGTTAATACCGTATTGCTATTTTATGATGTGCATTCCCACATATATCGGCGCATACCGGATAATAAGAAAGGTGAGTAATGCGAGCCATATGCCTGTATTTATCAGATTTATTCTGGCTTCGTTTTTATATCTGATAATAACCGGACTGCTTATTTTTGCCGGAATCCTTGCGATGTCACTGCTGTTTTCAACAGGAATGTCAGAAATGCTGATTAATCTGATGGATCCGATGATAATGATCGTAACAATAGCTGTAACTTTTGCAGGATATGTCTCTGGCGCAGTATTAAGCTTTGCAACAGATGATAATATTTAGGAATGAATTGCGCTGAGCAAGTAAAAAATACTTAACAGGAGGCTGAAATGATAAACGACGAAATAATGATCGGAAACGGTTTTAAAAAGATGCGCGGAAGAAATTTTGCAAAAAAAACAGGCGATATAATAATTCTTGCGCAGGATATGGGCGAGAAAGCAGTTTTTACCGTATGGGGAGAATCACCGACAGTTGATTTCGGAGATGAAATTGCGCAGTATGTAGCAGAAATAACAAGCGCAACAGATTACATATCCTCGGATTTTGCCAAAAGTAAACTGACGCTGGTTTGTGATATATCTGACGGTAATAATATTCCGGAAAAAATAAAAACATCTGTTGAAATAATTAAAAAGGCAAATGATAAATTTGATTTTGTATCAACCTGTTCCGAGTGCGGAAGAAGAGGTCCGGTGGAAATACTATGCTCTGAAAGCGGTGCAAAGACGATCTGCGGAGTATGCTCATCTGACAATGCTCTGCATGATAAGCATGAGCGGATAAAGCAAAAGTATGACCAGAGAAAAACAGGTTCCTATGTGCTGGGTATAATAGAGAAAAGGACATTCGCTAAATGTGCTAAATCAGGAATACTGCCGGGAGTTCTTGCCGGATTGCTTACCTGGGGAATACTGATTTGCGGCCTTTATGTACCGCAGTTCTTTCTCTTGATGTGGCTGCCGACAGGTCTGAGCGGATACTATATAATGAGAAAAGTAAATAAGATGGATCATATGCCGCTTTTTATCAGATTCCTGATTGGAACAGTTGTATATATGGCGATACTTTTTACAATATGTTTTCTTGGATTGATCATTATGCTGAGTATTAATAAAATAAGTCTGGGTGGATACAATTTTGGATTATTTGAAACGATTATGAGTGTAGTTTCGATTATCGGATTTATCATTGGCGGAGTCATCAGCTTTGCAACTGAGGTGGATGTATAAGTACGCGGATCATTAATACTGAAAGTGTAACTGGTGCCGGGAAAGGTCGGAATGCTTTATGCCGCTTCAGATTTGCTCTTTCTTTCTGATTTTATAGCCGGAACAGCGCCCGCAAAATGCGGACGCAGCCAAAAGAAAGGAACCACAAGAGGAAGG
>ONRO01000391.1 GCA_900320235.1 uncultured Eubacteriales bacterium | reverse complement strand
GTTTTCCGTATCATAGATAGTGAAAACATTACCCTCTGAATCAGCACCGAATCTGTAAAGGGTATCTTTCAGGCTTTCAAGTCCGTTGTACTCAAGTGCATCTCCGATTGTAAGATTTTTAGCAGCTTCTTTCTTCACGGCAATTGAAGAACCTGGCTCAGGATATTTTGGATTTTCTTTAGAAGTGATAGTACCGGAAATTACACCTGCATAGAATGACTTGAGTGAAGTGTCAATGGAAGAAGCATCTGAAATGTAAGAAACATTACTGAGTGAAGAGTTGTCTCCGCCATAATCATAGGAATCGTAATCAATCGGTGTATTTCTTCCGGTCAATGCTGAAATAGTATTTTCTGCACCGCTGAAAAGATTTGTAAATTCATCCTTGCTGAGCTTAAGAAGATTCTTTGCATCACTTACATCCGGTTTTGCCGGAGCTTTATTTGAGTAATCGATATCAAGTGAAAGCTGGAGTGAATCATTCTTATAGATATCCGGAAGCTTCAGTTTAAGAGCAGTGTCAGAGATCTCGAGCTTACCCTTGTATGAGAACTGAGCGCCCTGATCAGATAAGCCGGCAGAGACTGTGAAATCACCTGAGGATCTGTTGTATTCAAGAGAAGCATGGATGGAAGAATCCTTTGAATTTGCTGATGAATTTGCATCGAGATCATATTTAATAGTTGTTTTGTCATCAGTTTTCTTAAGCTTGAGGTTGAACTTATTTTCTGTGCCGTTGCTCTTTACAGTGGCATCAACGGTAATGAGATTATCAGGAGCCTTGAAGAACTGCATATCTGCTTTAAGACTGTTATCAGAGTCTTTATTAACACCGGTCATATCAATAGTAGTTTTGAGAGCAGAATGGGTGTTCTTATCAAGATAAACTGTTACAGTAAGCTTGAAATTATCACCTGAATTGTTTTCAAATGATTCAAGGAACTGTTTGAATGATTCATCCATAGAATCACTGTCTTCAGTTTCTGCACCGGAAGAATTAATAATGTTTTTAAGCTCATCCCTGATACCGGTAACAAGAGCCTTGAAACCCTTTTTGTCATAAGTATAGGTGATCACGTCAGCTGAAACAGTTGTTTTCTCAGAGCCTTTAGTAAGCTCGGCATTGCCGTCATCAACCTTAACAGAACCTTTTTCTTCAATGATCTTGATCATATTATCATATGATTTCTTAAGCTGACCATCTTCAATGCCGGAATCCTTTACTTTTCCAAGCTCTTCGATAGCCTTTTCATAAGAATCTATGAATTTGTCGAAGCTTTTCTTATCCGGCAGACCGAGGATATTGTCCTTATCAGGAGAGAAAATAGAATTATTGATATCTTCCCTGAAATTCTTGTTGTCAATATAGAATTTACCCTTTGAACCGAAAAGGTCAAAATTAAAGTAAAGATTCTCCTTATTGAAATCAGCTTCAAGAAGTCCGCCTGTCTCGTCTGAACCGGATAATCCGACGAGCATATCAGCTGCATCAAGCTTGAAATAGTAATTGTAGTTATTGACATCGTAGCCGTAGCATGCAGAAGCCTTGACATCCTTTGTCTGACCGTTCATGTTTACATTTCCGCTTGCAGTAACTGTTACAGTACCGCTCTTTCGTACGTTCTTGAAAAAGCTGTAGAACGGGCTGCCGGATTCATTTTCTTCGACGAATTTTTCATAAGAGCTCAAAGTACTCTTTGTGGGATTATTGATAATATAATCTCTGTCAATTTTTTTGCGGATCAGGAAGAACGCTGTAACGCCGATAACAGCCACAAGAAGAGCAACGATTGCAATGATCAGAAATGTTTTTGCAGATGATTTCTTTGTCTTTGCAGGGTAGCTCAGATCATAAAAACTGTCCGGTCTGGAACCGTTTGTTATCGGCATAGTACCGCTGTAAGACTTATTGACTGGCTGCGGAGCATTATTAGCAGGGAAGCTTCCCGGTACAGGATTATTCTCTGGCTGTGGAGGCTGTGGAGCAGAAAAAGGTATCTGCATATTATTTGCCGGTTGTTGTGAAAAGTTCTGGTCAGCATCGGGAGCAGGGAACTGTTCATATGAAGCAGCCTGTTCCGGTTCAGCTGCAGAAGCGTCAATAGGACTGCCGCAGTGCTCGCAAAACTTTTTTGTAGGATCGATCTTGTTGCCGCATGATGGACAAAACATAAATGACATCTCCTTTGACTTGGATTCAGCAGGAAAACTGCTGTTATTATTGCCATGCCTGACAGAATGACCGGATTAATATAAAGCATCAGAAAAGAAAGCATAAACGAATCTGAAATAAATGAAATCCGGCAGACGGAAAAAGCAAAAAGCAAAAGATTAATGAAAGAAAAAACCGGACGAAAAAACCATGTCACTGGGGTGAAAAACAACCCAATATAGAAACAAAGGAATGAGATCATACCGGTATTTCTATAATTACTATTATAGCAGATTTTTTTCTTTTTTCATACTACAAAATACAATTTATAAAATATTGTAAATAATCACAAAACATATACTGGCAGGAAGTGTAAAATGCACATATTATTAGATTAAAAAAAGAAATATGGAAAGCAGTGAATATTTAAGATGAATAAAGCAAAAATATATATTATATAATTCCTGAAAAGAAATATAAATGATACAAATTATATTAAACTAAAAATAAAAAATAGGTTAGTATGCCCGATTTCTGAGAGGTGATAATACCGTGTAATTATTATTTTTCTTTCTGAAATCAGACATATAAGCTCTAAAAACAGTAGAATAATATTCTGCTGAAAAACAATGAAAGAGGGTAGTTTTATGAAAAAACTAAGGCATAATGCAAAAAGAGCCGTAGCTGTAATTCTTTCTGCACTTATGTCTGCATCTGCACTTTCCGTCATTACCGCCATACCGGCGGAAGCTGTAAGCTATGATGAAATGTCAGCACTGGATCAGTATGCATATTCCGGTGATGATCTTGGCGCTGTATATTCAAAGTCATCTACGACCTTCAAGGTATGGGCGCCGACTGCAAGCAATGTACAGCTTAAGCGTTATGCAACAGGAAGTGATTCAGAGAGCGGTGCAGAGGTTATTGAGATAAAGGCAATGACCAAACAGAGTCAGGGTATATGGAGTACCACTGTATCAGGTGATATTGCAGGAACATATTACACATATCTTGTCACAAATAGCGGCTCGACAAAAGAAACGGTCGATATATATGCAAAATCGACAGGTGTAAACGGCAAAAGAGGAATGGTTATCGATCTGGACAGTACTGACCCGGAAGGCTGGGACAGCGATACAAGAGTTCCCTGTAAGAATCAGACAGATGCAGTAATCTGGGAAGCTCATGTAAGGGATTTCTCATCCTCAAGTGATTCAGGCATGGTTAATAAGGGCAAGTATCTTGCCTTTACAGAAACAGGAACCACCGTTAACGGTGACGGAGTGCATCCCACCGGAATTGATTATCTTGAAGATCTCGGCGTAACTCATGTTCATCTTCTGCCTGTATATGATTACGGAAGTGTGGATGAAACCAAGCTCAATACAGATCAGTTCAACTGGGGCTATGACCCGATGAACTATAATACACCTGAGGGTTCATATTCAACAAATCCGTATGACGGAAATGTCAGGGTAAATGAATTCAAGAAGATGGTCCAGTCGCTACATAAAAAGGGAATCGGTGTAGTAATGGACGTTGTATATAATCATACATATTCAGGCGGCTCAGGCATAAACGACTGGTTTGATTACACAGTACCGAATTACTATTACCGTCAGAATTCAAAGAGCGGCTATTCAAACGGTTCAGGCTGCGGAAATGAAACAGCCAGTGACCGTGAGATGTATCAGAAGTATATGATCGATTCGCTCAAATACTGGGCTACGGAATATCATCTTGACGGATTCCGTTTTGACCTGATGGGTATTCATGATGTTGATACAATGAATAAGATCCGTCAGGAACTTGACAAGATCAACCCGGATATACTTATCTACGGTGAGCCGTGGACGGCAGAGGCTACACCATGCCCGAAGGCAACAGCAGTACAGAGCAATATGAAGTATGTATCAGAGGAAGTTGCAGCTTTCAATGATAAGGTCAGAGATGCAATAAAGGGCAGCTGCTTCAATGCATCCGACCCTGGCTTCATACAGGGAGCAGCCGGCTTTGAAACAGCTCTCAAGGGCGGAATACAGGCAAGTTCGACTGATATATCAGGCTCAAACAAATGGTCAAAGGCACCGTCGCAGACAGTTACATATACCTCTGCGCATGATAACTACACACTTTATGATAAGCTTGTAAAATCCTGCAAAGGCGGCAGCGGCTACGGCAACAGATATGATGATCTCGTTGCAATGAATAAGCTGGCCGGAGGTATCATCCTTACCTCACAGGGTATGTCCTTCTTCCAGGCAGGCGAGGAATTCGCAAGATCAAAATACGGTGATGAAAACAGCTATAAATCATCTACATCTGTAAACCAGCTCAAATGGAGCAATACAGTAACGTATTCTGATATTGTAAGCTACTATAAAGGACTTATCAGCATCAGAAAGGAATATGCACCATTCCGTGATCCTACAAATGTCAGCAATAATACAATTTATTTCTCATGGGGCGATACATGTCCGGCAAATGTTGTTGCATTCACAATGTACAATAAGCAGTCAACAGGCAAGGAATGGAATTTTGCAGCAGTCATCCATAATGCAAATTCTTCCTCAAAGACAGTAAAGCTTCAGACCTACGATGGAGTTACACTCCCGACACAGTGGGTAATGGTCGCTGACGGAACTACTGCCGGCACAGAATCACTCGGAACAGTATCAGGTTCAAGTGTAACAGTTCCTGCAAGATCAACAGTAGTACTTATTGACAAGACAAGCTATGATAATACAGATCTTACATCAAAATGCTCTGTTACTGTTAATCACATCCTCGAATCTGACGGAACCGTCCTCAAGACAGAGACTCTCAAGGGCGACGAGGGTGCAAGCTACAGCACATCTGCAGACAGCTCACTATTAAGCTCAGGCTATATAGTTGACCACACATCAGGCGCAGTAAGCGGAAGCTTCAGCAAATCAGGCGCAACTGTTAATTATTATTATAAGAT